>CAYROJ010000011.1:0-22286 GCA_964425865.1 uncultured Oscillospiraceae bacterium
CGAGACAAACTCTCAAAGCCGGAGCTTTTTATACGCTGTTAGAATTGACGCTTACGGATGTTTTTTTATTTTCCTTAGGGCTGCTTGCCGATGTATGCCAGGATGCCGCCGTCCACATAGAGCACATGGCCGTTGACGAAGTTGGAAGCATCACTTGCCAAGAATACGGTGGGGCCAACCAGATCTTCGGTGGTACCCCAGCGGCCGGCAGGAGTCTTGCCAATGATGAACTTGTCGAAGGGGTGACGGCTACCGTCGGGCTGGATCTCACGCAGAGGAGCAGTCTGCTGAGTGGCGATATAGCCGGGGCCAATGCCGTTACACTGGATATTGGCGCCGCCGTACTCGGAGCAGATGTTCCGGGTCAGCATTTTCAAGCCGCCCTTGGCTGCTGCGTAAGCGGAAACCGTCTCACGACCCAGTTCGCTCATCATGGAGCAAATGTTGATGATCTTGCCGTGCCCCTTTTCGATCATGGCAGGGATCACTGCCTTGGAGCAGATGAAAGGAGCGATCAGATCCACATCGATGACCTTGGAGAAGTCTTCTACGCTCATGTCGGTCATGGGAATACGCTTAATGCAACCGGCATTGTTGACCAGAATGTCGATGACACCCACTTCTTCTTGAATTTTTGCAACCATGGCCTGCACGGCAGCTTCGTCAGTCACATCAGTCACATAGCCCCGGGCTTCCACACCGGCATCGGCATAGTTTTTCAGACCTCTCTGGCGGCTTTCCTCGCTGGAGCAGTTGAAGCAGACAGTTGCGCCTGCCTTGGCAAGGCCAACGCCCAGAGCCAAACCAATGGAGTGAGCACCGCCTGTGACCAAAGCCACCTTGCCGGTCAAATCAAACATATTCATAATATCAGTTCTCCTTTTCTAAAAGTCGTAATTCCGTATAGCACATGAGGAAGGGTGCCAGACCCTTGGCATCATTTTCCACCACAGGTTCGGAAATGTAATACGCATAGCTGCCGTCCCGGCGGCGATTGTTTTCCGGGCCAAGACCCGCTACCAGGCAAATGCCGCCCAGGTTCAGCTTACCGTCACGCTCCGTCAAATAGCGGTCACAAATGGCATTGAAAATAGCTGCGCCACGGTCGCCGTACATCCTGTCCAAAATCCCCAGCCGGGCACCTTTAATGAAGAAATAGGCGATCATAGCAGAACCAGAGGTTTCAGGGTAATTGCCTTCCCTGCCCGGCTGGTTAGGCACCTGCCAGAGCATTCCGGTCTCACTGTCAATGTAAGGCAGCAGATTATGTGCCAGCTCTTCCGCCAAGTTCTTCAGCTCAGCCCGCATTTCGGTTGCGGCGGTATCAAGATTTTCCGACACATCCACTAGTGCGGCACTGAACCAGCCCAAACTGCGCAACCAAGGGTTGCGGGAGCAGCCGTTTTCCTGCGCCCAGAAGGCTTCGCCGCTGGCATCATAGCCATGGCGGTACAGCCCGGTCTCCGGGTCAAACATCCGCTTGCGAACGGTGCGGAACTGGGTCAAAATGTCCTCGTAATGGGCGCCGTTTTCAAACTCTGTGGTATATCGGGAATAGAACACCTGCGCCATATACAGGCCATCCAGCCACACCTGATTGGGATAAATGGCCTTGTGCCAGAAGCTCCCCTCCCAGGTACGTGGTTGCCGCTGGATCTGTCCATAGAGCACATCCATGGCCTTGCGATACTTTTCCTTGCCGCTGATGCGGTACACATCAAACAGTACCCGACCTTCACAGATATTATCCAGATTGTAGTCCTCTTCTTTAAAGCCCAGCATGGAGCCGTCTTCATGGACATAAAAATCCAGGAAATTTTCAACGAAGTCGAAATACCGCTGCTCCCCTGTGATCTTATACAGGTTCAGAAGAGCCGCCATCATACAACCATCGATATAGTTCCAGCCATTGATCTTACCCTGGAGTACCTTTTCAATATTCCAAAGGGGCTTGTCCGGGGTAGACTCTGCCATCACACGCTCGACAAATTTTTCGATGGTATTCAAGAGTGAACCACCTCTTCCACATTCAGCGCCGTAACTGCTTCTCCATCCTGTCCAGACATGGTGACATTCTTCAGATGCACCTTTTTCACAGAATTAAAGTACAGACCACGCTTGCACTCTTTGTCGATGTAGCTCATCATGGCCGGGAAGCCGGAAGAGGCATCCTCCTTAAAGGTAAAACTCACATTCTCGATCGTGATAGAGCCAACAGGCTGCTCGGTCAAGCCATAGAAATAACCGGCTGCCCATTCGCAATCCACACATTCCATATCCCGGAATGTAAATGCGCCCAGGTAAGGTGTGCCATCGTCCACAGGTAGTGCATCCTTGCTCCAGACATACTCTGTCTTTCCATCGGGATCACAATAATAATACATATTAATGACCATCGGTGTCAAGACATTTTCCATACGAATATTGCTAAATTCCACACCGTCAATAACGGCATACTTGCCGCGTCCGCGGCGAGTCTTAATTCGCAGGCCACGGTCTGTATGAGAGAACAGGCACTGGCTAACCGTCAGATCCTTCACGCCACCGGACATTTCACTGCCCAGCACCACAGCGCCATGGGCATACTCCATCAGACAGTTGCGGATCACATGACGGGTAGCCGGGGTCTGATACTTCATTCCCATATACATTTTGCCGGACTTCAGCGCAATGGCATCATCGCCCACGGAGAAACGAACGCCGATATAACGCACATCGTCGCAGGACTCCGGGTCTGTACCATCAGTATTGGGGCTGTCCTTGGGGGCTTCCACTGCAATATCATAGAAACCCACATCCTTACAGAAGAAAGGATGGAAGTTCCAGGATGCAGAGTTGCGACCCAGAATGCCGTGGAAACGCACATTCTCACACTGGTTCAAGAACACCAGTCGGGGACGGCCAACAGTTCTATTTTTTACATTTTCCCACCAGGTGCCGTTGGGTGCATTACCATCAATAATGCCACGGCCTACCACCATAATATCCTCGGCATTGTAGGCGCTGATGAAGCTCTGACGGCACGGGAAGGGACTTCCCTCCCAAGTACTGACTTGAATGGCCTGGTCTGTCACATCATCGTGAATCTCACCGGGGAACAACGGATAATGTTCTTCGCAGGTATCCCCCAGCAGCACCGCTCCCTCACATAGCTCCAATGTCATGTGCGATTTCAGCATCAGCGGACGAACTGCATAGGTGCCTGCCGGCACACGCACACGACCGCCTCTGGGGCAGACATAAATGGCATTCTGAATGGGGCTTGTATCGTCATTGACACCATCGCCCTTGGCGCCAAAATCCTGCACATTCAGGCAGGCTGTTTCTCGATTGGTCGTGAAGGTAATGCTCTGCTCCCCCACTGCAACGGTATACTCGGTTTCCGGCTGCAAATCAAACAGAGAAAAAACATTGGTGCGCACGCCCAGAAGGGCGGGCGCACCATTGACGGTAACATCATAGCTTTCCTCGGCATAATAAGGTGCCGAGTTCTCTAGTTCAAAGCAGGCGGAAACGGATGAAACAAATAAAACATGAAATTTCATGTCCGTATCCTCCTAATAATTATTGGGTCAAGCTCTTGCAGCCATTGCCTCTTCTTCGATCACAAACTCCGTCTCTCCATCGAACAGATATGCACTCTCCATAGGGATGGAGAAAGAAATATCTGTATCCATATCCGGAGTCTCATAGGGTGTGACCTTCAAAATGGCATTATTGGTGCCGATATTGACATAGACATTGGTATTGTCGCCCAGCATTTCTGTCAGCTCCACACGGGCATCCAGCGTGTAGGCATTTTCTTTCCTACCAAGCACGATTGCCTCGGGACGGAAGCCAAAGTAGATGTCCTTGCCTTCGTAAGCTGTGACCTGCTTGCCCAGCTTCTTGGAAACATCCAGTTTTTGGCCGTTTACATCGATGCAACCATTGCGGACGGTGCAGCGAATGAAATTCATAGGCGGCTCGCCAATAAACCCAGCAACAAACAGGTTCACCGGCTTAAAATACAACTCATAGGGCGTGCCGATCTGCTGGACACGGCCTTCCTTCATGATGACAATCCGGTCTGCCAAAGTCATGGCCTCCACCTGGTCATGGGTAACATAGATGGTGGTGGCGCCGGTCTCCCGGTGGATCTGGGCGATTTCAGCACGCATGGTAACACGCTGCTTGGCATCCAGATTGGACAGGGGCTCGTCCATCAGGAACACACCAACCTTGCGAATGATCGCACGGCCAACGGCCACTCTCTGGCGCTGTCCACCGGACAGTGCTCTGGGCATACGATCCAGATAATCTGTCAAGCCAAGGATACGAGCAACATTCTGTACCTTCTGCTCGATCACATCCTCGTCTACACCCTGCAAAGTCAAGCCAAAGGCCAGATTGTCGTAAACAGTCATCTGAGGATACAGGGCATAGCTCTGGAAAACCATGGCCACTTCCCGATCCCGGGGGCTCTTATCATTGGCATATTCGCCGTTGATCAGCAGTTCGCCCTTTGTAATATTCTCAAGGCCTGCAATCATGCGCAGCGTTGTGGACTTTCCGCAGCCGGAAGATCCGACAAACACGATGAATTCGCCCTTCTCAATGTCCAGGTTAAAATCATGCACCGCATGAAAGCCATTGGGATAAATCTTATTGATTCCTTTCAGCGATATGTAAGCCATATTCTGACACTCCTTATTTCATTGGATGATCCATCCCGGCGTTATTGTCCGGAACGGGCGGTCTCCTTGGCATCCCGCAGGATGCTGATAACCAACCGTTTGATCCCGATAAACAGCATATCAAAGCCCATGCATAGCAAGCCAAAAAGCAACGGCTCTACACCCACGGGAATGGTATTTTCCGCTCCGGTCACTGTGATGATACAATAATTCAAGAAATTATAGAACACAAAAACACAGAACATGATCACGCATCCATAGACGATATTCAAGAAGAAAGACCGTACACCCTTGGGACAAATCATCATCCAGACATCATTTGCGCCCGGATTCTTCTCCAGAAAACGCAGGGAATTATTAAGAAGCAGATCCGTCACCATACCCATGGCAATGCCAACGACCACCAGCATATCCAGATAGCTGGAAATATAGGTACCCAGGCCCCAGAGGAAAAAGAAACACACGGCTCCATAAAACCAGGCCTTTATGGCAATCATTTTCAGCCAGTCGGGAATATGCAATTTGCTTTTGGTGCGATATTTCTCCAGTTCCTCTTTGGAATACTCCGGCACTTTTTCTGCATCTTGATTGGTCAGAGCATCCATAGCTTCATGCTTCAAATCATAGCTGCCGGGAACGGAGACTTTGTTCTTATTTTCTTGTTCCATAAAATTCTATCGTAGGGTTTTATTGGTGATTATTCTTCGATTTCGATCTGTCCCATGGAACCGTTGTCTTCCACCTGGATAGAGGTCTTGATCTTGCGGATCAGCTTGCTGTAAATCGGCAGCAAAACAGTCAGTACAACGGTGACGATCAGCAAAGCCTGGTATGTCGCCAGCATATTGTATGCCTTTACAACATACATATTCTTTTCTGTCAGCTGGATGGGGCTCTCTGCCCGGGACAATGCAATGGCGATGCAGTTCATATAATGATAGTCACAGAAAAGCAGCACGCCAAACATCACGGCCAGCAGCGCCAGCATGGGGATATTGGGCTTTTTCCGGCGAGGGAAAGCATTGAGCATACACAGCAGTGCCAGCATATTTACAAGCATAATGCAGAATTGGCTCAGACCCATACCCTTACCCTGGATCAATGCAGTGGTATTGGACACACTGGTCAAATTCAGAGAATAATACAGGAAGGATACGAACAGCATGATCAGCGGGATCATGGAAGGCTTCCGCTTCAACGCAACGATCATCTTGCGGATAAACTCTTTGATCAGTTTCCAGTTGAAAATGCCCCAAGCAATTGCAATGGGTGCCAGCGCATACAGCGCATAAGTATAGACCATTGCAGTGATGTACATAGCGGTGTAGTCTTTCTGGAAGAAGAGCATCACACGGGATGCCACCAGTGCCAGCAGATCCACACCCAGGCAAATGCTGGAGATGCGTGCAATCATTTTCTTTTTATCCATGGTTACACCTCCACACTGATCGCATTGGTGGTTTCCTTGTCAAAGAAGTGCTTCTTTGTCACATTGATGCCCACCACATCGTTTACCTTGTAATCACACCAGCCGGCCAGCTTGCAGGTAACTCTGCCGCCCTTGCCGTCCTTACCCAGGTGACCGTGAACCAGAGTGTTCATACCCAGATTTTCGTTAGAAGTGACCTTCATTTCAAATTCAGTACCGACGGCGGTATTTTCAGGGCGCACGCCCAGAACGATCTGCTTGCCCTGATAGTTTTCCAGTGCCTTCTGCTCCTGAGCAGTCAGAGGCAGGCGGATCTGATCGCCAACCAGATGATCGCCCTCCACCCGAACATCCATGAAGTTCATGGGGGGCAGACCGATGAAGCTGGCCACAAAGATGTTAGCCGGGCGATCATACAGCTCCAAAGGTGTACCGATCTGCTGGACATGACCCATAGACATACAGACGATCCGGTCTGCCAAGGTCAGTGCCTCGATCTGGTCGTGGGTAACATAGAGCATCGTTGCATTCAGGCGCTTGTGCAGGAGAATGATCTCTCTTCTGGTAGCGCTTCTGAGCTTTGCGTCCAGGTTGGACAGAGGCTCGTCAAACAGGAACAGCTTGGGATTACGAACGATCGCACGACCCATGGCCACACGCTGCCGCTGGCCGCCGGAAAGCTGAGCAGGTTTCTTGTTCAGCTGATCGGTCAGGCCAAGGATCTCAGCTGCGGCCAGGACCTTCTGGTGGATCACATTGGGGTCTTCTTTGCGCAAAGTCAGTGAGAAGGCCATGTTTTCGTAAATCGTCATATGACCGTAAAGCGCATAGTTCTGGAAGACCATGGCAATATCACGGTCCTTTGCAGGGGCATTGGTCACATCTTTTCCATCGATGAACAGCTTGCCGGCGGAGATGTCCTCCAGACCGGCCACCATCCGCAAGGTAGTGGATTTACCACAGCCGGAAGGGCCAACCAGGACGATCAGCTCACCGTCTTTCACATCCAGGTTAAAATCGAATACGGCCTGGACCTTATTGTCATAAATCTTATCCAGGTGCTGTAAACTAAGTTCTGCCATACATTTCCACCTCTCAAGCGGCTTGACTCTCAAGCTCACGCATATGCTGCTCCAGCTGCTTGCAGCTGCGATAGCAGGAAACTGCTGCTACGATACAGCAAACTGCGGATGCCACCAGGCAAATCACAACATAAGTGTACTGGCCGTCTGTCATCGCACGCAGTTCTTCCTTACCGACTGTCACGATGGCCTTATGAGCCTTGGCCGGCAAGTAGAAAATGCGAACGATCTGCAACAGACCGATGACCAGCAAAGTCGAACAATAAGTAGATTTACGGCTCTTAACACCCTGGGATGCCAGGAAAGCCGTCAAAAGGAACAACAGGTTATAAATAACAGATGCGCCGATGACCCAATTGTAGTAATAACTACCCACATCGGTCTGATAAATGCTGACGAAATACAACACATCGAAAACAATGGCCAGCAGCACTAAATTGGACGAAAAGCTATCCTTTGTATAGCGCATACGGTCACGCTTGATAAAGAGGTCTTTTTGAGCCATTATGCTGCCTCCTTCCCTGCTTCGATCAGTTTCTTTTCATTGCGCACCAGAATTATTTTCCAAATCATATTGCCCAGCAGTGCCACCACGGACACAATGGCCAGGCCAAGCACCACACGGTGCAGATCCAGCATATCGGTATTATCAAGATATAAGGTCTTACGCTTATCGGAGAATTCCTTCAATGCCTCAAAATCGATGGTGGTCATATACTGAACGATATATGCCTCGATCCGCTGATGAGCCCAGAAGCCCACAGCCAATGTTGCTGCGCTGTAAGCACCAACTGCCACATAATTACTGATGTAATACTTACGGCGGCAGTGTGTATTGGTTAAATACAGGAAACAGCCAAGCAAAATGAGCACCAGGCTGTAATTAACAAACTGCTTGTTAAAGCTTTGCATATCATAATAGATAATAGAACCAGGCACCTTTGTCTGTGTCAGGTCTTTGGGGTTACTCATGGTTCTATACAGGGCATCATAAATGTCTGTGATCATGCCCAGCGCATATACAAAAGATACAGCCGCTGCGATCACGCACAGCAGACAGATGTATTTCTGAAGTTTTAAGTGTTTTTGATACATAATGCCCTCCCCGTTGTATCTGCGACCCTGTCCAGGGGCGGTCACCCGCCCCCGGATTTCGGATCTTACAGATCAACAATTGTGGTAAAGGTTGTGCTTAGCCGCATCTGCGGCTTTGAAATTACTTGATCAGGTCGTTGTAGAAGCTGACCAGACGGTTCCATGCGTCGTTACGCAGCTCCAGAACGACGTCGCCGCCGTAGGTTTCGCTGACAGTCTTAGCTGCTTCCTCAACAGAGCCGAAGCCTTCGATGCCGGTGAATCCCTTGACGATCAGGTCGACCAGATAATTGATCTTCTTCTTGCCGGTGTTGAAGTTGGTTTGCAGTTCTGTGTAGTCGTTGATCTCCTCGTTTTCAACGGTGGTATGAGGCAGAACGGTAGGAACGATGGTGTACCAGGGGTTCTCGGTCATAGCCAGTTCGGGGTGCTTGATGGTGCCAAGAGCGATGGCGTTGGAGATGTAACCGGCACCTTCCTTGCCCGCAGCGGTGGTGCACTGATACTCGAAGGCCTGGCTCTTCATGAAGGACAGAGTGGAGCCCAGGAAGTAACGGGCGTAGTTGGTGTAGTTGCCCTTTGCTCTTGCCCACAGTTCCTCGTAGGTAGCATCGGCGATAACAGGCATTTCCTTGCCGTTGAAGTTGAAGGTAACATAAGAGCCGTCAGCATTGGTCTTGATAAATGCATCGGGGCCATAGGACATGAGGATCTGGCCCTCTTCGGAGTAAGCGTAGTCGATCAGCTTCAGGCAAGCATACAGCTTATCCTGATCGTCGCCGATACCGGCCTTGGAAATGGCCCAGCCGTCGGTCTTAACGGAACGCCAAGACTCGGTGAAGCGCATATACTTTTCAGTGCCATCGTTCCAGCGAGCGACAGGAACCATAACGGCCATGTACTTCTCGCCATCCTGCAGCGTGCTCTTCTTGCCATCCTTATCGACAGTCTCGTTGTGAATTGTCTGAGTCTGGTTGTAGTCGTAGTGCATGAAGCCCATGTCATTTTTCAGCATGGTCTCAGTCTTTTCAGCAGAGCTGTCGATGAAGGATTTGGAGATCAGGCCTTCCTGAACCATAGCGTTCATGCGCTCAATGGCCTCGTAGGTCTCTTCATCCATACGGGCATCGTGCAGCTGGCCATCAGTACCCACGTACAGATAGTCCTGACGGGACTCCAGACCACGAACACCGAACAGGGTGCCGGCGAAGCGGAACATATCCACACGGCGCTGGTTGTTATCGTCCTCACGGGAGAACAGGCCCTGGATGGAATCGGTGCCGTTCAGCGTCTGGGCATTGGCGACGACACAGCGCAGCAGAGCAACCAGCTCGTCAGCATCCCAGGCAGCGTTCTGGCCAATGAACAAGTCAGCACGGTTTTCACCGTAGTAGCCATTGTAAGCTTCGTCAATGTAAGTACGCAGCATATTGACAGCCTCAACACCGGTAACGGTGCCGGAAGCCAGAGCCTTGTTCATCTTCTCGATGATGTTGCCGGCCTTGTCATAGTTCTTGGTAATGGTCTCGGTGGACTTGCCATCCTTCTTGACGACTTCGATGTCGACCTTGCCGGAGGTGGGCATATAGGGCTCGTAAACAGCAGCGGCCAGGTTGCCGGACTTATCAGCCTTGAACTCACCTGCACCGTTGAGCAGCTTCTCCACCCAGTCGGTACGCATCAGGGGCATACGCTCGATGTCGCTAACACCGTCGAAGTAGGGAGAGAAGTAAATGGCGCCGTTTTCAGTATCGCCGGTGATGGACATACGGACGATGGGGTTGGCTTCCAGATAAGCTCTAAAGTTGGGCATCAGATCCAGATACTCAGCAATGTTGACGAACTTGCCAGCAGCGCCATACTCGTTCAGAGCAGTGGAGTTACCGCTGACCATGTCAACTTCGCCCAGCTTTTCAGCCCAGTACTTCAGCTCGTTGGTAGCGGAGTTGCCCTGGTACTTGTCTTCAAAGACCATACCCAGCTTGTTCTGCACTTCCACCCAAGTGGGCTTCAGGTCGCCGGTATTATAGGTCTTGCCATCAGCCAGAATGATGCCGTCCTTGGCAGTATCAGCATCGAAGAACATGCCGGTCTTGGTGCTGTTATAGCCGGTAGCCATCCGCAGGACAGTGCCTGCCTTAAAGACCAGCAGATCTTGCTGGACAGGGGCGGTAGAGGTGGCATCATTGCCACCGGTAGGGTTATTGCCGCCGGTGGTATTGCTGTTGCCACCGTTGGTGGTGGTGTTGGGGTCGGTGGGGATTTCGATCTGGGGTGTGCAACCGGCGATGCAGGTTGCCAGCAGACAAATCACCAGAACCGACGTCAGAATGCGCTTCAGATTAGTCATTGTGTTTTCTCCTTTTCATTTTGGTTTATAATAGGCCGTATCGTACGGTCATTATACAAAATTATTCCTTCACGCCGCCTACATTCACGCCCTTGGCAAAGTACTTCTGGATAAAAGGATAGATCACCAGAATGGGCACGATGGAGCAGACGATCAGAGCATAGATGATGGAATCGGAGGCATAGGCCTCATTCCAACCAGCCATGGCTTCGGGGTCAGTAAACTCTTCCAGTTTCAGACGGATGAAAACCTGCAGGGGATGCTCGTTAGAGTTGGAGATCATCTGACGAGCCCAGTAATAACCATTCCAACGGGAGATGGCGAAGAACAGTGCCACGGTGGCAATGGTGGACTTGCTCATGGGGATGTAAACCTTGGTCAGCACCTGCAATTCCGTAGAGCCGTCCACAATGGCAGCCTCCTCAATGTCGGAGGGCACGCCCTCAAAGGCATTACGCAGCAGAATAATGTTCATAGCGGCCATACCCATGGCGATGACCACCAACCACTTGTCATCGGTGATTCCCAATGCATTGAACACTTCCTGGGTATCCAAGTAGTTTAAGTACTGAGGCACGATACCGGCAGAGAACCACATGGTAAAGACCAGGAAGAAGTTGAAAAGCCGACGGAACAGCAGCCGCTTCTTCGACAGAGCATAGGCACCCAGAATGGAGCAGAACAGCGCCCAAACAGTGCCGTAAAATGTCAAAAACAAGGTATTGGTGTAGGAGTTCCAGAACATATTATTGTTGAACATTTCGGAGAATGCTTCAAACTGAATGTCCATGGGGAACAGCACCACTTTGCCGTATTCCACAGCATTCCGTCCACTGATGGAAGCAGAGATGGCATAGACAAAGGGATACAAGCAGCAAAGTGCAAACACCGTCAGACAAGTGTAGCTGATAATTTTGAAGATCAGCTCGGAAATTTCCAGTTTTCTTTTCATAGCCGAGCCTCCTTAATATAGGGATACATCCGATGCTTTCCGGGAGATGGTGTTTGCACCGATCACCAACAGCATGGAAACCAGGTTGCCCATCATTTCCGCAGCGGAAGCAATACCCTGGCGCTTCAGCTCCAGGCCGTAACGCTGGGCAAAGGTGGACATAACTTCAGCAGTCATATAGGTATTGGGATTATACAGCAGCAAAACCTTTTCATAACCCACGGACAGCAGCGAGCCGATTCTTGTGATGAGCATGATGACGATGGTGGACAGGATGGCAGGCAGAACCACATAGCGCATCTGAGCCATCTTACCGGCACCGTCGATCTGGGCGGCTTCGTAGCTGGTGGGAGAAATGGCAATGATCGCAGCGAAGTAGACGATGGAGTCATAGCCAGCGCCTTCCCAGATACCGCTGATCTGATAGATGGAGCGGAAGAAGCTTGGATTATTCAGAAGGCCTGCATTAGCCGCCTCTTCAGTAACAATGCCAAGCTCTGCCAGCGCCCGGGAAATAATGCCCATCTCCTGGGTCAGAGAGCCCTGCTTGACCAGCAT
The DNA here is from genome assembly GCA_964425865.1 of uncultured Oscillospiraceae bacterium. Taxonomy (GTDB): domain Bacteria; phylum Bacillota; class Clostridia; order Oscillospirales; family Oscillospiraceae; genus Faecousia. The sequence continues at coordinate 12,143 of CAYROJ010000011.1, forward strand.
GGTCACCAGAGAAGTCATAACGACCGTGGACATGAATTTCGGCAGATAAGTCATCACCTGGTAAGCACTTCTCAGGAGATTGGACTTGATCTCATTGAAGAACAGCGCCAGGATAATGGGCATGGGGAAACCGAACAGCAAGCCATAGAAGCTCAGCAGGAAGGTATTACGCAACGCCCGCCAGAATTCCGTGGATGTCTGATCGCCGCCAACCAGCAAGCTCTTAAAGCTGGAAAAACCAGAGAAGAACTGGTCGGCAACCGGTTTAACATCATCGGCCACCTTAAAACAACGCAAAAGCTCATACATTGGGAAGTAGCGCCAGAACAGGAACACCAAAATCATAGGCACCAGCATCAGATACAGGCGCCAGTCTTTGATGACTGTCTTCACCACATTTTTCCAATAGTGCTTCTCCACATCATCTCGCACCAGCTGCTCCGGGTCTGCCCGATAGGTGCCGGTGGATTTGTCGTAGATCAGGAAATCTCCAGCCATTGGTTTTTTCACAACTGTTCTCCCCCTTTTTCGGATTGCTCCTTCTGAATGCGGAGCAGGTAATGGATTTGGTCTTCAAAAAGGCCCTCTACACGACGGACGATCCAAATGATCACCAAGGTAAACAGGATCGACATGGCATCCGTCGTAATAAAGTCTAAACAAGCACGCCAGGAATATCCCTGCGCAGCAGCAATTCCGGCTCGTCCCAGCTGCATCAGCAGCTGCGTGATCAGCGCAAACAGCAGTGACAGGACCACATTGCCCTTCACTCGCTCTTTGCCGACCAGCTTCAAGAATAAACAAGCCAGCAGGGAAAGAAGATTTCCCAGGCTGTAAATCAGAGTCTGTTCCACAGATCCGCCGGACAGCAGAGAGAAAACAATACCACCCACTGCCGCAGGGATCGCCGCCCACAGGCTCCAGCGCATCATCACCAGCGCTGCCACGGCAGCCACCGGAGATACGATGTATCCGGTCATATCAGCACGCCAATACGATATGGCCCATTGAATGACCGCTTGAGATACCGCCATCAGAACTGTCAAAATTGCTAGATCCACGCTGCGGTACTCCGCTAAAGAAATTTGACGCTTCATATTCGCCTCGAAATGATAGAATAGCTTGCATTTCCCAGATGGGATATGCTATGATGATGAAAACAACAGGAGGTAACCTTATGGAATTTCCCATTTCCGCCACTCCCGCCGACGATCTGCAAGCGATTTTCGATGCAGCGCCGGAAAATGCGACCATTCAACTTGCTCCCGGTGTATACCGCCAGAAGCTGGTCATCCGCACCTGCGGACTTACCCTTTTGGGGTCCGGTTCGGAAGAAACCGTCCTCGTCTATGACGACTACGCCAAAAAGCTCCGTCCCGACGGTGAAGAGTACAACACTTTTGCGACCTTCACTCTGGCTGTCTGCGCTGACGGCGTGACCATCCGGGATCTGTCTGTTGTCAATGATGCCCTGCACCCGGAAATCAAGGGGCAAGAAGTGGCACTTTCTGTCATCGGTACTGATTTTCTTATGGAAAACTGTGTTCTAACTTCCACCCAGGATACTCTGTTTGCCGGTCCCCTGCCCCCGGATCTCATTGATCGGTACAAGGGATTTCACCCGGACGAGCTTCGCCGGGGGGGAGAGATGCATCAAATATATCGCCATTGCCGGATCGAAGGCACAGTGGACTTCGTCTTCGGCTGCGCTGATGCACTGTTTGAAAACTGCGAGATCCGCTCTCTGAACGATGCCAGAAATATCGGTTACTTAGCCGCTCCTGCCCACAGTCCGGAACAGGAAAAAGGGTTTTTGTTCCGCACCTGCCGCCTTACTTGCGAAGACGGTGTTGGAGCAGGAACCATTTACCTGGCTCGTCCCTGGCGAGACTACGGTCTGACCGCATTTGAAGATTGCACCTACGGGCCGCATATCGCTGCCGTCGGTTTCGACAAATGGAATGATACCCATCGGGATCAGACCGCCCGATTTTACGAATCTCCCGCTGTCCCCGGTCGGGTCAGCTGGATCAATCGACAATAATATTATTGTGCAGAGGGCCGGCATGCCGGCCCTTATTTTTTGTTATTGCTTACCGCAGCTCGTTGGTGGGGATCCAGTCCATATCGTCGAAGTCCTGGTTCTCGCCGCACATACCCCAGATAAAGGTATAGTTGGCAGTGCCGACGCCGGAATGGATAGACCAGCTGGGAGAAATCACAGCCTCTTCATTGTGCATAACAATGTGGCGAGTTTCGTTGCCCTGACCCATCATGTGGAATACGCACTGATCGGGGGCCACATCAAAATAGAAGTAAACCTCCATCCGGCGCTCATGAGTATGGCTGGGCATGGTGTTCCAGACATTACCGGGCAGCAGAGCAGTCATACCCATGCTCAGCTGGCAGCTTTCGCAGACAGCAGGATGGATGTACTGACGCAGGATACGCTCATTCACAGTTTCCTGAGCGCCCAGATGATTGTAGCGAGCCTTGTCCATAGGAATGTGGACCGTGGGGCAGGTACGGTGAGCCGGGCAGGAATTGATATAGAACTTGGCAGGATTTTCCTTATCCACAGAGCGGAAAATCAGTTCCTTGGTGCCCATACCGACATAGATGCCGTCACGGTTATTGATCTCATAAGTCACACCGTCCAGGATCATAACACCGGGGCCGCCCACATTGATGGCACCCAGCTCCCGGCGAGCCAGGAAATAAGGTGCAGCCAGCTCTTTGCAGCTCTCCAGCACCAGGTCGCCTTCCACCGGCATGATGCCGCCGGCAATGATACGATCCTGATGAGAATAAGTCAGGTTAATGGAATCAGCTTCAAACAGATTGCTGATGTGATAGTGCCTACGCAGCTCCGTGGTGTCATAACGCTTGGAGTCTTCCGGATGATTGGCATAACGAACATCAAATTTCATAATTACACACGCTCCCAAATTTCTTTAATAGTCTTTACCGCCAGGGGTATATCCGTTCCCACAGTTCCCTCCAGCGTCAGTACCGCGTTGGGGTCGTGGGCTTTAATTTTTCTAAGAATGGCTTCCCTGTCCATTTCACCGGTGCCATAGGGCACCTGTTTCGGTGCCTTTCCGTTTTCAAAAACGCAATCCTTTATATGGAACAGCAGGATCCGATCTCCAAAGGTGTCCAGTCCCTGTTCCAAAATGCGCATATAATCGCCCTGGTTGGACTCATCCAAGTAATTGTACAGGTCAAAGATGACCCGGGTGTTGGCACGGTTCATTATTTTCTGTGCCCGTTCCAGTGCTTCTACATTCCAACACACATGGCCAGCTGCACCTTCCATGGCTACGATCGCATCATGATCCATTGCAAAGTCGCAAAGCTCGGAGAAAGCAGAAACGACCATTTGCAATCCCTCTTCTGTCCGGTTTCTGGGATGATAGACCCACGGATCGTTGCTGAAGGAGCCGGTTTCCGATCCGACGACACCACAGCCCAAAGCATTGGTATATCTTAAATAGTCACGAAAAACTTCCATACAACGCTGCCGCTTGGCAAGGTCGGAATGGACAGGGTTGAAATAGGCTCCCACCAAAGGAATATCTTTTCCGGCGTTACGGAATGCCTGTCCGATGGCCTCAGCCTTTGACTGTGTAATGGCACCGGGCAGATAGGCAATATCGTCGTAAGCCTTGTAACAAACCATCTGTACGCCGTCGATCCCCAACTTATCCAAGTCAGAGAGAATATTTTCAGTTCCCTTCCCGCCCAAGTCGTGGGCACGGATGCATAGCTTCATTTTCTGTCTCCTTCGGCTTTTTGCACAATCAGAGCAATTGTATGTTCATTATATTACAGCAACATTATAAATTCCATGTCATTTCCGACACGGCTTATTCACAAAACGGACAATTTTTTGTTACAATTCCTTCACAGCGTCCCCTTTTATCCTTCCATAAAGTTGCAATTTCTTAACATAACTATCTATTTTTCGTATATTCAGCTATCAAGAAATCACAATTTCAGCAATCTGCACATTATCCTTTTTGGGATATGCTGTCGATTTTTTTGGCAAAATTGGACGGGGAACATCCATAATGCTTTTTAAAGACCCGAGAGAAATACAACGCATCCTCAAATCCGCACATCTGAGCCACCTCGGACACGGAGTACTCTCGGCTCCACATGGCGGAAAGCAATATCTCCGCTTTTTTCATCCGCAAATTCGTCATATACTCCAAGGGAGTAATTCCCATTTCCTTTTTAAACAGCTTTCGCAGATAATCATAGTGGAACGGCATTTCCCTTACCGCCTCATCCAGTGCGAAGTCCGCCTGCGCATAGTTTTTCAGGATCAGCGTCCGAATACGCTCCACCGGAGCAGAAAATTCATTCTTGCTGCGATAGACGATCATATAGCTGGCGATCAGTTCTCCCAAGGCATTGAGCACCAATTCTCGTTTATTGATGTCGGACATATAATAATACTTAGCCTGGGTAAATGCATTTTTCAGGTTGCCGTCCTCATCCGTCACACGAAATGCGCTTCGATACGGAAAAACCGGATCTTCCATGGTCAGGTGAATATTGCAAAAGCCCTGACGGCTAATATTGGCGTGGCGCTCCCGGGGCGGAATGGCCACTGCATCGCCTTCCTTATACTGGATGGAAGTGCCGTTTTCAAAATCAAAGGAGCCCTGGCCCCCGGTGCAATATACCAATTCCCAGCAGTCATGTTCATGCCACTGAATATCATAAGTACGGGAACGCTCACCTACAAACAAAATCGTATTCATTTTTCTCTTACTCCGAATCTTCTATCCGAAAGCCCTGCTCTCGAAAAAATTCCATCATACTCTCTATCCAGCCGGTCACATCCGCACTGACTGCTGGCACTTTTCCTGCCGGGTATGCCGTCTCATCCGCCACGGACAGGCCGTGGGGGCCTTTGTGATAAATATGCAGAGCGAAAGGCACCTGTGTCTCCGCCAATGCTGTTGCAAAAATCAGGCTGTTGCGGCAAGGGACAGAGGCATCCTGCCGGGTATGCCACAGAAAAACCGGAGGCATATCAGGCCGCACCAGCCTATCCAAAGACAGGCGGCTGCGAAGCTCCGCATCTCCGAAGGTCAGATTCTGGAAGCTTCCCTCATGGGTCTTCCCCCAGGACACCGCCACCGGGTAGCATAGCCCCAGCACATCCGGGCGAAGGACTTCCGAAGATCCAATATCCTTTAAAACCGCATCATCGTAAAGTGTACCCAGCGTGCCGCACAAATGCCCTCCGGCAGAGAAGCCGACCGCCGCCACCATGGAGGCATTCACCTCCAGATCCTGCGCATTTTCACGAATATACTTCATGGCCATGGCTGCCTCTCGCAGCGCAACCGGAAAGGGGTGTGGGCCGCAGGAATACTCCAGCACAAAAGCAGCATAGCCCTTTGCCGTAAATCGCAATGCCACAGGCTCCGCTTCCCGAGGAGAGACATGCTCATACCCACCGCCCGGAAAAATCAACACTGCCGGCCGCCGACGGACACAGCCGGACATCGGTGTTTCCGGCAACCACGCCCGCAACAGACCCGCTGCCCCATCCGGTGGACAGATTGAAAAGGCCTTATAAAGGTCGATGGACTTGATCTGCATCGTGCTCTCCCCCATTTCACTGAAACATCATCCGTTTTATCCATGCATTCATTTTAATTTGTCCATGGATACTACTGCTATGATATTTCATTTTTGTCCATTCGTCAATCCAATCACATCCAAATCATCCATTTTATATTGTAGAATTTTTTGTTCATATTCTGTTGAAAATCACTATAATGACAGCTTCCTCCTGATTTTGACAATTGTAACGGTGTTGATTTTCAGTGGACTGTGTGCTATACTTTTCTTGTCGGGAGCATCCGGCAGAAAGGCTGTGAAAAAGTGTATCGTATTGAGACATTATTTGATTTAAGCCATACCATCAGCACCGACTTCTTACGGCAATATCGCTATCCCTGGGAAGCACTGAAGGGCATTAAAGATTGTATTTTGCAATTGGGCAGCGCACTGCCCAGCAATGAATACATTGAGCTCTATCACCAAGTTTGGGTACACAAAACAGCGAAGGTGGCTCCCTCTGCATATCTGGGCAGTCCCTGCATCATCGGCCCGGAAACAGAAGTGCGGCACTGTGCGTTCATCCGAGGCTCCGCCTTGGTGGGCAGTGGCTGCGTGGTGGGCAATTCCGTAGAACTGAAAAATGTGATTCTGTTCGATAAAGTTCAGGTCCCTCATTATAATTATGTTGGCGACAGCATTCTCGGCTACAAAGCCCACATGGGTGCCGGTTCTATCACCTCCAATGTCAAATCTGACAAAAGCCTGGTCGTGATCCACGGTTCTGAAAACATCCCCACCGGCATCAAAAAAGTAGGCGCTTTCCTGGGAGATTTTGCGGAGATTGGCTGCAACAGTGTGCTGAACCCCGGCACTGTTATCGGCCGCAACAGTCAGGTGTATCCCCTGTCCTGTGTTCGGGGCGTGATTCCGGCAGACAGCATCTGCAAAACCGGCGGCATTATCGTGCACAAGGAGGCATAATATGGGTAAATATTTCGGAACCGACGGCTTCCGTGGAGAGGCCAACGAAAATCTGACCGCTGACCACGCTTTCCGTGTCGGACGGTTTTTAGGCTGGTATTACAGTGAATTGAAGCGCCGCAGCGGCATTGAAATTCCCGCAAAGATCGTCATCGGTAAGGACACCCGTCGCTCCAGTTATATGTTTGAGTACGCTCTGGCTGCAGGCATTACTTCTTCCGGAGCCGATGCATATCTGCTCCATGTCACCACTACTCCCTCTGTTGCCTATGTCACCCGGACAGAGGATTTTGACTGCGGTGTTATGATCTCTGCCAGCCATAACCCCTACTACGACAACGGCATCAAGCTGATCAACAGTCAGGGCGAAAAAATGGACGAAGAAACCATTTCTTATGTAGAAAGCTATCTGGACGGAACTCTGGAGTTATTTGGCCAGACATGGCCGGAGCTTCCTTACAGCAAGCGAGATGCCATTGGCCGCACTGTTGACCACACCGCAGGCCGAAACCGCTACCTGGGCTATCTTATTTCTTTGGGAATGTATTCGCTGAAGGGTGTCAAGGTCGGACTGGACTGTGCCAACGGCTCTGCATGGAATTTGGCACGGCTGGTCTTTGATGCATTGGGCGCTAAGACCTATGTGATCAACGCCCAGCCGGATGGTCTGAACATCAACAACAATGCCGGCTCTACACACATTGAAGTATTACAGAAATTCGTTGTTGATAACGGTCTGGATGTTGGTTTCGCCTACGATGGTGATGCCGACCGTTGCCTGTGCGTGGATGAAAAAGGCAATATCGTCACAGGCGACCACATCCTTTATATTCTCGGCAACTATATGCGTGCTTCCGGAAAGCTTGATAATAACACGGTCGTCACCACTGTCATGTCCAACTTTGGCCTGTATAAAGCCTTTGACGAAGCAGGTATCGGCTATGCAAAAACCGCCGTTGGTGACAAATATGTCTACGAATATATGACCCAGAACGATTGCCGTCTGGGCGGCGAACAAAGCGGCCACATCATCATTTCCAAATTTGCCACCACCGGCGACGGTATTTTGACCAGCTTGAAGATCATGGAAGTCATGATGGCACGCAAGCAAAGCCTCAGTGAGCTGTGCAAAGGGCTGAAGGTCTACCCCCAGGTCCTGAAAAATGTACGGGTAAAGGATAAGCCCACTGCGCAAAACGATTCCAAGGTTCAAGCCGCTGTCCAGGCCGTTGCCCAGCAGCTTGGAGACACCGGCCGGATCCTCGTGCGGGAATCGGGCACAGAGCCGGTCATCCGGGTCATGGTCGAGGCCCCCACCAAGCAGCAGTGCCAGCAATTGGTTGACAGCGTTGTGGATGTGATCTGCGCCCGGGGCCACAGCCGTGTATGATTACAGAATTCTATACAGAGGAGTGTATCAATATGTCTAACAAAGCCATTTTTACAGCCAACGCCCCTGCCGCCATCGGACCGTACTCTCAGGGCGTGGCCGCCGGGAACACCGTGTATGTCTCCGGTCAGCTGCCTATTGACCCTGCCACCGGCGCTTTTGCCGGCGAAGACATTGCATCCCAGACCCGTCAGTCCCTGCTGAACATTAAGTCCATTCTGGAAGCCAATGGTATGGCAATGTCTGATGTGGTCAAAACCACCGTACTTCTGGCCGACATTGGTGAATTCGCTGCTATGAACGCCGTTTATGCCGAGTTCTTTACTGAGCCCTTCCCTGCCCGTGCTGCCTTCCAGGTAGCTGCACTGCCGAAGGCTGCTCGTGTGGAAATTGAAGCCATCGCTGTCAAGTAAGCAAACGCCCTCTCTTCGAAGAGAGGGCGTTTTGACATACTGAAAAAGCGGCCACCGAACGGTAGCCGCTTTTCTTTAACGCTGATATTCAAATTCAAAATCGTAGATGTCCACGGTATCGCCATCTTTGATGCCCATTTCTTCCAGACGCTCAAACAGTCCGCTTTTACGCAGCAGGATGTCGAAGTGGTTCAGGGACTCATAGTCGTCAAAATTGATATTTTGCACCAGCTTTTCAAGCCACGCACCTGTAATGACCCAAGTACTCCCCAGATGCTCGATCTGCATTTCATTGGGATCGGCGGTCTCAGGCACAGCTTCCACATACTCCGGCTCATAAATCGTCACAGGAGGCAAAGTGCTCAGTTTCTGTGCCACAACACGCATCAGCTGGCGAGTACCCTGGGTGGTTCCGGCGGAAATTTCGTACAGCTCGCAGCCGGCTGCTTCCACAACGGCTCTCAACCGTTCCAGATTATCAGATTCCGGATCAAGCAGGTCTGTTTTGTTCGCTGCCACGATCATGGGACGGTTACTCAGATCCACAGAATAGTTGTGCAGCTCGTCGCAAATAGCGTTAAAATCCTCCACAGGATCTCTTCCCTCGCTGCCGGATACATCCACCACATGAGCCAAGAGACGGCACCGATCAATATGCCGCAGGAAATCATGTCCCAAGCCTGCACCCTCGGCAGCGCCTTCGATGATGCCGGGAATGTCCGCCATAACGAAGGATACGCCTTCTTCCACATAGATCACGCCCAGATTGGGGAACAAGGTGGTAAAATGGTAGTTGGCAATTTTCGGACGGGCATTGGAAGTAACGCTCAGCAAGGTGGATTTACCCACATTGGGGAAGCCCACCAGGCCTACATCTGCCAACAGCTTCAGCTCCAGAACCACATCCCGTTCTTGACCCTTGGTGCCGGTCTTGGCAAAGCGAGGGATCTGACGGGTGGGGGTAGCAAAATGAGCATTGCCCCAGCCACCACGGCCGCCCTTGGCGATCACAAAATCCTCATCGGTGGACATATCCACGATGATCTGGTTGGTCTCGGCATCCCACACCACCGTGCCACGGGGCACTTCAATGACCAAAGGCTCGCCCTTCTTGCCGCTCATATTCCGGCCACGGCCGTTTTCACCGGCCTGTGCCGCATACTTACGCTTATAGCGGAAATCCAGCAAGGTGGTCATGTGGTCGGAAACACGCAGAATCACGCTGCCGCCATGGCCACCATCGCCGCCGTCCGGGCCGCCTGCATTGACATATTTTTCTCGATGGAAAGCAACTGCACCATCGCCGCCACGGCCACCGATGACTGTAATTCGCACTTTATCTACAAACATAAAATTACCTCCTAAAAAACAAGGTTTGTACGGTCAGAAACAGGCACTTTTCAAATGCCCACTTCTCACCCCACAAATTTTAAGAAAAAGGGCTGTCGCAGGTAGTTTGCAACAGCCCTTCCTTAACTATGCGTGACTTACTGCTCAGCGTAAACGGAGCACTGACGGCGATCCTTGCCCATACGCTCAAAACGGACAGTACCGTCCACCAGAGCAAACAGGGTGTCGTCGCTGCCGATGCCAACGTTGACACCGGGATGAATGTGAGTGCCTCTCTGGCGAACCAGAATGTTGCCAGCCAGAACGAACTGACCATCGGCACGCTTCACGCCCAGACGCTTCGCCTTGGAATCACGACCGTTCTTGGTAGAACCGCCGCCCTTATGGTGAGCGAAGAACTGAATGCTAATCTTCAGCATGGTGT
>CAYROJ010000012.1:0-21646 GCA_964425865.1 uncultured Oscillospiraceae bacterium
ATTTGGTATCCACTGTATATTGCGGATTTTTGCATTTATGCGGTGTTGCCTTAAAAATGGAGCGTTTTCGTCGGCATTATATCGGTCACACTCCCAACGCACTTTGTCGATGGCCTGTTGAACCATTTCCCGGGTGGCCTTGGTCAGCATAATGCCAAATTCATCGCCGCCCCAGCGGCAGATCACACTGTCGGAGGGCAGCGTGTTGCGTAGGATGTTGGCAAAGAGGAAGATCATCCGGTCGCCTTCTTCATGACCCAGCTCGTCGTTTGTTTGCTTCAGCCCGTTCAGATCCATCATAATGATGGATACGGAGCCGGAAGCATAAGACCGGGAATGGATCAACTCGTCCCAACGGGTGCGGTTAAACAGACCTGTCAGAGAGTCGGTGTAGATCAGTTTACTGTTTTCCGTGGTATTTTTGCTGAAGAGGATCAAAAGGTAGACCACGAAGGAGATCACAGTAAAGATCAGCTCGTGCTTGCTGTTCAGCGCATAGTAGCTGATCAGATCCGTAGCAAGGCCAATGGCCAGTAAAAAGGCGTATTTGGTGCTGGCAGGGGAGGCTTTTTCTCGGCCCAACTGGAAGAAGAGCACTGAAAAGGTGGTCAGGGCAGTCAGCACAATGATCGTGTGGCACAGCAGCAGGGAATGATCAGGCAGCAGGAATGTGATCGAGCGCACATCCGAAATGCGCCAAAGCCCAAGAATGACGGAGAAATTACCCAGAAAAAACATACTGGATGCGCCATGCATCTTTTTGAAATACAGGCGCAGATTGGATATGGAAATAAAGATACCCATGAAAATGCAGATGATGGACAGAATGAGATCCACACAATCATCAGCCAGACATTCCATGAAAATATCAAATTTCGAGCCCATCAAAAAGCGTATATCCCGATGAACAGTGTTTTTATAATCGGGGGTGAGCAAAATGGCCACTTCTTTGCCATAGTCGGCGTGATACAGTGGAATACAGACCCAGTTATTTCCGCTGCCTCTGCTCAGAAGGTTTCCCTCCTGCGGGGTCAGACGGTAGACAAGCTCTTGCTGGATATATACTTCCACAGAGGCATAGCTGGCATAGAAGCAAAGATGGCTGCCGCCACAATCTTCTCTGTCAATGACCCAGCGATAGACATTCTGTACGCCGGCAGGGGCATCCTGCTGAACCACAGTTTCCTGGGAGAAGTCTTGAATCACGGTGCTTCCTTTTTCCGCTCTGCCTTGAAAGACGGAGATGCCGTCCAATGATCCAATGCATAAAAAGAAGACAACAAAAAGCACCACAGCCACGCAGTAAAGAATAAGGGCTTGCTTTTTTCGTTTAAAGGTTCGGTTCATGTTACTCCACCGCAGGCGTCTGTTGAAAAGCAGGCGCTTGCGTCGTTTTATTTGGATGATCCTATGAAAAGTAGAAAAACCCGTTTGTATTGTACCATGAAAACAAATGCTTGTCCATGAGAAAAACGCAGAAAAAGCGAATGAGAAAAACGCAGAAAAGCGAATTTTTGAAGAAAAATGGATTTTTGGGGCGAAAAGCATTTGATCCCGCCACTTTTTGTGGCGGGATCAGCAGATTGTCAATGAAACCTTCTTGGAAAGAGGATGGCCTGCACTGCCTGATGCCGATGGGAGAAAAACAGCAGGATACGGCAGCCCCCGGGAGCGCAATGGTGAAAGCTGGCCGGATATATTCAAACAGCACAGGCATACATCCTTTGATTTGTTTTTTAAAAGCAGACGGCCTTATGCACCGGGGAAGGTCAGGGTCACCTTGAAAAGATCTCCATCCAGAGTCAGATCCAGACTGCCCTGCTGAACCTCCATCAGGCTTTTGGCGATGTTCAGCCCCAGACCGCTGCCCTCGGTGTTTCGGGATGTGTCCCCTTGAACAAATCGTTCCAGCAGTTCTTCAGCGGTGATGGACAGCTCCTCTCGGGAGATGTTGCGGATGGAGATGGTCACATTTTTCTCGGCCTTGGCTACCTCCAGATAAAGCCGGGTGCAGGGGGCGGCATATTTGACGGCATTGCCCAACAGATTGCTCAGCACTCGCCAGACCAGCCTCCCGTCAGCGGTAATGGGCAGGGGTGTTTCTGGGGAACGGAAAATAGGGATCAGCTGGGCTTTTTCCAATTTGTCGGAGAATTCGCCCAGAGCCTGCCGAGCGGCCTCCACTGCATCGAGGGTGGTCAGATTTACTGTCATATTGCCGGTGCTGGCCTTCGACAGATCCATTAGATCTTCAATGAGCTTTTTCAGACTCTGACTCTGCCGGGACAGCACATCCAAATATTGCCTGCCTTCTTCCTCTGTGTGGGGCTTTTCCAGAAGATCCACAAAATTGATAATGGAGGTCAGGGGCGTCTTGATGTCGTGGGACACATTAGTGATCAGCTCCGTTTTCATCCGTTCGGAGCGCATTCTGCCCTGGACTGCCTTGTCGGCGGCACCGGACAGGGAGTTGAGCTGCCCGGCACAGGTCTTAAATGCGCCAAATAGCTTTTCTTCCGGAATGCGGTATTCCAGTTGGCCTTCGGCCATCTTTTTTGCGCCGGTCAGAATGTGACCAAAGCACCAGCCGCCGTAGAGTATCACAAGTACGCAGCCAAGGCAAAGGGCAAGAAATACCAGAACAAAGCTGTTGATCCGCAAGTAGGAACTGCCAGCGGCGATCATGGCGCTGACCAGCAGTGCAAATGCCATACCGAAGGCGATGAGGAGCCACTGCCAGATCACCGGCAGCATTTCAAAAAATGCCCGGATGCCCCGTGCACAGCGGCGCAGGAATTGGCCGATCATGACTAGACAGATGCCGCACAGACAGTGCTTCCACCAGTAGCCTCCCTTGATCTTGAGCTGGGCGGCAAGGCAGTATAGAAAGCCCAGAGCCATGGTACCCAGCACCCCTGCACCAATGACGGCAAAGGGAATGATATTGAGATCACGCATTTCCCAAGCCAGCTGATACAGAAGATATAGACCGAAAAAGCTCAGCAGTCCATCCAGTCCCAGATGGACATCCAGCGGCAGCAAACACAGACCGCCGGGGGTGATTTGTCCATCCTTGTTCCGCCCGGCCACCCACATGAGATAGATAAAGGCGGCGATACCGCCCATCAGGGTCAGGACAAGCAGGGCGATGAGGGCAAAGCGGTAGGGATACAGGGGCAAAACAAGAACATCGGACTGAAAAAGCTCCGGGGAGATGGCAATAGAAACGGTCAGCGGTATCTTTTCGTAGGCCACATAATAGAGTGTGCTGTTCAGCACAATGGTGTCCTGGGCTTCGTCGGAATCTACCAGCTTGGGATAGGTGACCATCAGATCAAAATTGAGTAGGACACCGCTGGCAACATCTGTTCCTGCGGTATAGACCAGCTCAGTATCCTGATAGACCATGGCGTGGGTGTAGTTTATGGCATGGGAGCCAGTACCATAGAGATAATCCACCAGCTTTTCCGGGCAATTGCCAAGCACAGTGGCAGCATAGCGCCGGGAGAGGAGATAGGCGGCGTTGTAACCGGTCTGGTCGTAATAGGCAGTTTGCAGATCCTCCGGGGTGGAGGTGTAGAGCTTTTCACTGGCCAGTGCGGCGATGGCGACACTGCTGCCCAGTGCGGCGACAAAGCAGATCACCGCCAGGAAAAAGGCAATGGATTTGAGCAAGATGCTGTTTTTCATGTTTTTTCCTCCATTTTATACCCCTGACCCCAGACCACTTTGATGTAGCGGGGTTCAGAAGGGTTGATCTCGATTTTTTCCCGCAGGTGGCGGATATGGACGGCCACTGCGCCTTCACTGCCAAAGGGAGCTTCCTGCCACACTGCTTCGTAAAGCACCTTGGTAGAATAGACTTGACCGGGATTACTCATGAGGAGCTTTAAAATGCTGTACTCTGTGGGCGTCAGCGCCACCGTTTCACCATCGACAGTGACGGCTTTGGTGCGGTCGTTGAGAGTGATGCCGCCGATGGTGATTTGCTCCAGCTCCGCTTCCGGGCGGCTGCCCAGCATGGCATATCGGCGCAGATGGCTGCGTACCCGAGCCAATACCTCCACCGGCACAAAGGGCTTGGTGATATAGTCGTCTGCACCCACATTCAGCCCGAGAACAATATCCTCCGTCTCGGACTTGGCGGTGAGGAACAGAATAGGCACATTGGAAAACTCCCGGATTTTGGAGGCGGTGGTAATGCCGTCCATACCCGGCATCATAATATCCAGCAAGATCAGATGGATATTGTTGTTCTTCACGATCTCCAGTGCTTCCAGACCTGTGCTGGCTTCGTGGAGCGCATAGCCTTCGGGCTTTAAATAGATTTTTAAGGCACTGACGATGTCCGGTTGGTCATCGCAGATAAGAATATGGTACATATTTATTCCTCCTCACGCTTTCTGTCCCTATTATAGCAGGAAGTTTTTTAAGATAAAAGGGGGATAATTCTTAAGACCGGATTAAGAAAAAGGGCGGCAGCTTTCGCTGCCGCCCAAAGGCTTATTCCTCAGTTACTTCTTCTGGAATCTTGCGCAGGATACTGACCTGCTCGGCTCGGTGATTTGCTGCTTCCGTCACGGTGATCTCCAGATCCTGATAGCAGAACCTGTCGCCGGCTTCCGGAACTTTACCCAACTGCTCTGCCACCCATCCGGCCAAAGACACCATTTCCGATTCCACTTCAATGTCAAAATGGTCGCCGAACTCGTCCAGATCCATGGAACAGTCAGCTTCAAACCGATCGTCGCTGACCTGATTGAACTCTTCCACCACATCATCGTGTTCGTCGTAAATGTCGCCGACCAGCTCTTCCAGAATGTCCTCCATGGTGACGATGCCGTAAGTGCCGCCGTATTCATCCAGCACCACGGCAATGTGGGACTTGTTCTTTTGCAGCTGACGCAGCAGGGGACTGATCTTCTCGTTTTTCAGCACGAAGATGGTAGGGCTGATGATGTCCTTGATCTTCTTTCCGGTAATGCCGTTACCGGTGTAAAAATCCTTCAGATGGATCACGCCTACAATGTGGTCAATGCTCTCTTCGTAGACCAAAATGCGGGAGAACTTCGTCTCGGAGAAGATCTCGGCGATCTGCTCTTTTGTGGCGGTGATGGGCACGGCTTCCAGATCCACCCGGTGGGTCAGAATATCTTCCGCTTCCAGCTCTGTGAATTCAATGGCGTTTCGCAGCAGTTCGCCCTCATTCTGGTCGATACTACCGTCCTGCTCTACCTCGTCCACCAGCATCAGCAGTTCTTCCTGGCTCATCTTGGTGTCTGACTCAGTCTTAAAGATCTTGGACACCAGTTTTTTCCACAGGGAGAAAATGGCGGTCAGAGGTGTCAACAGAACGATCAGGGCATTGAGGAAGGGGGCGGAGAACATGGCGAATTTCTCCGGCATATCCTTGGCAATGCTCTTGGGGGTGATCTCACCGAAGATCAGCACCACCAGGGTGATGACTACGGTGGACACGGTGGCACCGGTATCCGGGTTTTGCAGCAGTTCTACAAACAGCAGCGTGCCAAGAGAGGAAGCGCCGATATTGACGATGTTATTGCCGATCAAAATGGTGGAGATCAGCTTGTCATAGTTGTCGGACAGCTTGCAGGCGAGAATTGCCTTCTTGTTGCCCTTTTCGGCCAGGGTTTTCATTCTGGTCTTATTCAAGGAAGAAAAGGCTGTTTCGGTGGCGGAAAAATAGGCCGAGAACAGCAGACATATTGCAATAATAATGATATAAGCGGTCATATAAAATGTAACTCCTTATTCTATGTTCAAAAAATCCTAAAAAGGCGCAAAAAAACACACCCACCCTGCTTTCTAGCAGCGCAGATATGCCGTACAAGAACACACGATGAAGTTACAATTGGGCGCGTCACTACTGTCGCCGTCCATCTAAGGATACCTCCTATCAAAATATATTACGCTTATTGTAGCTGAAGCAGGGAAGGAAGTCAAGAGTGAAAGCGCAAATTGTGGAAAATGGATAAATGGATAAAATAGAAGCATTTTGGCGAAATTGCCTTCGTTTTTTCTGGCCATTTTTGCCATGGACAGGGGAAAGGCGCTCCTTTTACAGGAGCGCCTTTGTGTTTATGGTGTCATGGCGAGTTTGATAACGCCGTCCGGTTTTTCCACAGAGCGGATTTTCCTTGCTGCGTGTATGTCAGTGCTTTCATGGCTGTTCCTTCGTTCTATAGCACAGAAGATCAATGCAGGGTTTTCATCTGAAGTTGGAGTTTGTCGGCGATCAGGGCAATGAATTCAGAATTGGTGGGTTTTCCTTTGGCAGCGTTGACCGTATAGCCAAAGTAATGCTGCAAAGTATCCAGATCCCCTCTGTCCCAGGCTACTTCGATGGCGTGCCGTATGGCTCGCTCTACCCGGGAAGCGGTTGTCCGGTATTGCCTGGCAATATCGGGGTACAGGACTTTGGTCACCCCATCCATAACGGCTCGATCTTTGGCTGCACGCATGATCGCATCACGCAAATACTGGTAGCCCTTGATGTGGGCTGGAACACCGATTTCATGAATGATAGCAGTGACAGTTGACTCCAGGTGTTCCGTTGGCTGTGCAGAAATCGATGAGGGTCCAATGAACTGGGCCATTTGCATGATCCGCTCCAGCACAGTGTCAATTTTATAGGGCTTCAGCATAAAGTAGCTGGCAGTGCGGGCGATGTCCAGTCTGGTGACATTGCCGCCGGCAAAGTCCGATAAAACCAGAATCTTAGGCTTGTGATCCAGAATGCTGAGCTTTTTAAGCACCTCCAGACCGTCTATAGATGACAAGATCAACTCCATGACCACAATGTCACAGTGGGTTTGGCGGCAGAGGGATAAAAGCTCTTCACCGTCGCCGGTGTCGCCGACCACTGTTAGATTTGCTGTGTTGTTGATCGCTGTGACCAAAAGATGCCGTGCCTGTGCATTGGCATCTGCTACGATGATCCTTCGGTTTTTCATGTTCCGAATCCTCCTGATTTGTATGTGTAAAAAGAGTGTTGCCTGTAAGAAAAACATCATATTTTAGGGGCTTGTATTTGCTGGGCATTCGTGCTATAATGTGACTAAAGTTACAATTACAATGACAGAAAGGGACGATGATATGCCACCAAGAGGGAAACAGTCCAGTGGCCTGCTGACCCAGCAGAAAATGTTGCGTGCTTCGGTAACGCAATTCCTGCAAAAGGGTTATGAAGGGGCTACCACAGCGGAAATCGCGCGCAGTGCGGGAATGACGCCAAGTTCGTTTTTTCGTGCTTATCCCAGCAAAGAGGCGCTGCTTATGGAATTTGTCAAGTGGATCTTTGTTGGGCAGTATGACCTGGCGCAGAAGATCAGCGGCTCAGACGATCCAATGCTGGTCTGCGCGGTGGAAGGTGCGCTGGAACTGCATACGGCAGAATTGAGTGAACAGCTGCGGGAACTCTATGTGGCGGCCTACTCGTTGCCCTCGACCAGCTTGTACATCTACCGTGTCATGTCGGAGCGTCTTTACAAAGTATTTAGCCAATTCCAGCCTGATGCCAAGGCCAAGGATTTCTACGAAATGGAAATTGCATCTGCCGGTATGATCCGGGGATATATGGCAGTGCCCTGCGATATGTATTTCACAATTGAGGATAAGATCACCCGTTTCCTGGATTGTGCACTGAAATTGTACAATGTAGAAAAGGAAATGCGTGAGCAGATCATTGCAACCACCCTTTCTATGGATATTCGTTCAATAGCGGAAGATATTGTCCGTACAACTGTTAAAAAGGTTGAGGACGGGCTTCCCATCAGTGGCCAGCTGGTCTATTAAACGGAAAAGCGGAGCGGTTCACACCGCTCCGCTTTTTGCCCCACTTTTAAATGATGTGTGACTGAAGGTGACAAATAAAACACCATGTATTTGTGAGCGGAAAGGTGACTGTTGTTGTGATTACGCTCACATAATACCACATGATTCGACATTCTGCAAGAGGGAATATTCTGTTCGAGCAAATTTTGGTTAATCAGACAATTTGAAAATAAGAAATCTGTCGAAAATAAAAACCGAATTGGAAAATAGCACAAAAAATCAAGGGGTCAACAAACAGTGCCACAGAAATTGTATCCCCCTATGGGGCTTGCACAATGGGAAAGCTCCTTTTATAATGGCAATAAAAGGGGTAGCTTTGCAAAAAAGACGGCCTTACTTAGGATATGATCGTTTAAATCCCAGGCCGGCACATTGCCGGTGGATAATCAGGAGGAAAAATGAAAGAGACCACTGAATGGATGTGTGAGTTAGAGAAAATATTGCGCACGCATGCTGCCAAATATCCGGCCATGGAGCCGACAGATGCGGTAAAACTGATTTACCAAAATGAGTTTGGCGGCGGCCACCTGATCCGGGACGAAAATGCGTGCCTGTCCTACCTTCGCCGAGAGTACGAGGCTGTGGAGAAAAAATCCGGCGCCCAGCGGTATGAGCAGATCGGCAACGGGATCGTCCGTGTCAATCTTGCGGCGGTGCAGGAAGCGGAGCTGGAAGAACTTGGCCTTGCCTTTATTCGCTCGGCAAGGGAGCATCAAGGCAATTTAGACCGTTTTAAAGAAAAACTGGAGATCTTGCGCCGATTGACCGGAGAGGGCTGTTTCTGCTTTGATGAGCGGGATTTGCAGGCGTATCTGGTTGCCTATGAGCAGGCCGGGTTTCCTCCGGTGTCCCACAGCGAAGCCTATCGGGCGGCGTATGGCCCTGCATACCGGATCGTATGCCTATAACAGAAAAGACCGTCGGCTTATTCAGCCGACGGCTTTTTTAGGTAGGCAGCACCTGGTGACCATCCCCAAAGGCGCAGATCAGTACATCTTCTTTCCGGTAGTCGTTGCCCCACCAGGAGGCAAATTTCCTGTGAACTTTTGCCTTTGCCTCTTCGTCAGTTTCTGCCAGGATCAGTGTTTTGAAATCTTGGGTGCTGTTTTTGATCATTCCAACATAGGTCATTAAGTTATCCTCCCTGTTTTTGTTCGAGTCAGTTTCCTTTTTTATATCCTATCATAAGAATGATTAAAAAGCGACAACTATTTTTAATATGAATGAAAAAGTCGAGAAAATACGACAGTTAAAGCGAAATAAGAACCTCTCCCAGTGGGGAGAGGTTCTTATCAGTCGCAAATATCCGCCAAGGAGAAGGGAATGACCTTTTCCAGATCGTGCAGCGCCACTTCTACCTGATAGCCGATTTTACCGGCGCTGAAAATGATGGTCTTTTGCAGACCGGCAGAATGATCGATGGTGGTAGCGAAAAATTTCTTCATACCAATGGGGGAGCATCCGCCGTGGATGTAGCCGGTCAGAGGCAGAAGATCTTTGGATTTGAGCATTTCAATGCTCTTTTCGCCCACAGCCTGAGCTGCTTTTTTCAGGTTTAGTTCCTTACAGACCGGGATGACAAAAACAAAGTTCTTTTTGCTGTGCCCGGTGGTTACCAGTGTTTTGAATACTTGCTCAGGGTCCTGGTTTAACACCCTGGCCACCTCTTCGCCGCTGATGGCATCGGTATCGGTGTAGCAGTGCTGCTGATAGGGCACTTTCTTTTGCTCCAAAAGCCGCATCACATTGGTTTTTTCTTGCTTTTTCATGCATAAAACTCCTTCATATCATCCAGCCGCAGACAGGCCAAACGGCCCATGGGATCATCGTCCGGATAGCCGCTACCGCAGTCGATGCCGATGAGGTTGTCCCCGTAATAGATGGTCATCGGGCTGCCGGGTTGGTAGTGGTGGGTAGTGGTGTGGCCAAAAATCATGGTGCAGGATTTTGGATGCGGGTCTGTATGCTCCAGCCGCTTCCAAACGGCGAAATAGGTGGGGGTCCTGTAACGAACGGTGTAGGCTTCGTACCATTCCAGAGGGCCTCCGTGAATCAGTTTAAAGGGGCGGTTATTGACCGTAATGTCAATGTTCAGCGGCAGCGATCGCAGGTAGGCAATGATCTCGCTGCGAAGCTGCTTGCGGATATGCTTAAAATGGCTGTGTGTGACCTGACCGCCGTTGCGATACCACAGGTATGTGCAGCTGAGTGGATCGCAGACCTCGCCTGGATCATAGGGCTGTTCAAGGGCTCGGAGCATCATATATTCATGGTTTCCTAAGATCATTTTAACATTGGGCATGGCCATTATTTTGCGAAGGATGGGGATGCCGTCGCCGTGGCGGTCAATGACATCTCCCAGAATGTACAGGGTGTCCTCCGGTTGCAGCTGTATTTGCCTGAGCATGGCATTGAAACGGCGCAAATTGCCGTGAATATCGGATAAAACATAGATCATAGCATACCTCGGTGGCTTTTCTTTCAGTATAGCATGGATGGGATGAGATTGCAAATCGATGACGCCATTGACAGTTGTGAAATTTTTATTATCTTTTTTGCTAGGTGCTTGACTTTTGGAAAGAATGGAGTATAGTTAGGGTAAATAAATTAGCACTCTAACTAAGAGAGCGCTAAAATGGAAAGGAAGGATGGCTATGACATTCAATAACTATACCCAGAAGTCTCTGGAGGCTGTCCAGAGCGCACAGAGGATCGCTGTGCAAAATTCCAATCAACAGATGGAACAGGTGCATCTGCTGCTGGCTTTGTTGCTGCAGGAAGGGGGCTTGATCCCGCAATTACTGCGCAAAATGGGTGTGACCGTCGAAAGCCTGGAGGCGGCAGCCAATGCAGAACTTCAGAAACTTCCCGGTGTTACCGGCAGCCGTGAAGCCGACCGCTTTTATATCAGTGCCGATGTGGATGCGACATTCAACGCCGCTGAAAAGCAGGCGCAAGCCATGAAAGATGAATTCATCTCTGTGGAGCATCTGTTTTTGGCACTGGTGGAAACGGCCAAGGGCGGTGTGAAAAACCTGTTTGAAACCTACCGCATTACCAAAGAAGCTGCATTGCAGGCGCTCCAAAGTGTCCGGGGAAATCAGAGAGTGACTACCGACAATCCGGAAGGCACCTACGATGCCCTTGAAAAATATGGCACGGATCTTGTGAAACGGGCAAGAGAGCAGAAGCAGGACCCGGTCATCGGCCGGGACGAGGAGATCCGAAATGTGATCCGTATTCTGTCCCGAAAGACCAAGAATAACCCTGTTTTGATCGGTGAGCCGGGTGTGGGTAAGACCGCCATTGCCGAGGGACTGGCGCAGCGCATTGTGAAAAAGGATGTGCCCAAAACATTGCAGGAGAAAACCATTTTCTCTCTGGATATGGGCGCTTTGATCGCCGGTGCAAAATACCGTGGGGAATTTGAAGAGCGCTTGAAGGCAGTGCTAAACGAAGTCAAGCAGTCCGAAGGCCGGATCATCCTCTTCATTGATGAGCTACACACCATTGTCGGTGCCGGCAAAACCGAGGGCAGCATGGATGCAGGCAACCTTTTAAAGCCCATGCTTGCCCGGGGCGAGCTGCACTGTATCGGTGCGACGACTTTGGATGAGTACCGCCAGTATATTGAAAAAGACCCTGCCCTGGAGCGGCGTTTCCAGCCGGTGCAGGTAGATGAGCCTACGGTAGAGGAAACGATCTCCATCCTGCGTGGCCTGAAAGAGCGGTATGAGGTATTCCACGGCGTGAAAATTGCCGACGGAGCGATCATCGCCGCTGCGACCCTCTCTCACCGCTATATTACCGACCGTTTCTTGCCGGACAAGGCCATCGATCTGGTGGATGAAGCCTGTGCCCAGATCCGCACGGAAATGGATTCCAGTCCAGCAACACTGGATGCAGTTTCCAGAAAGATTATCCAGATGGAAATTGAGGAAGCGGCACTGAAAAAGGAGAATGATACGCTTTCCAAGAGCCGCCTGACCCAACTGCAAAAGGAACTGGCAGAGGAACGGGATCAATATAATGCCATGAAGGCTCAGTGGGAGAATGAAAAGAATGCGATCTCCCGGGTACAGCAGCTGCGGGAACAGATCGAAAATCTGAAGCGGCAAATCGAAACAGCCCAGCGGCAGTATGATTTAGAAAAGGCCGCAGAGTTGAAATACGGACAGCTGCCCAAGATCGAGCAGGCACTGCAGGAAGAAGAGCAGCGTGCCCAGACGAGAAAAGACAGCGTCATGGTCCGTGACCGGGTCACAGAGGAAGAGATTGCCCGAATCGTGGAGCGCTGGACAGGCATTCCTGTATCTCGATTGGTGCAGAGCGAACGGGAGAAACTGCTGCATTTGGACAAGACCCTCCATCAGCGGGTCATCGGTCAGGAGGAAGCGGTACAGGCGGTGGCGGAGGCTATTCAGCGCAGCCGCGCCGGTATTCAGGATCCTAACCGTCCCATTGGCTCATTCTTGTTCCTGGGGCCTACTGGCGTGGGCAAGACGGAACTGGCAAAGGCCTTGGCAGAAACGCTCTTTGACGATGAGCAGAATATGGTCCGTATCGATATGTCTGAGTATATGGAGAAATACTCTGTGTCCCGGCTCATCGGTGCGCCTCCCGGATATGTGGGCTATGATGAAGGCGGCCAACTGACAGAAGCCGTTCGCCGGAAGCCCTATTGTGTGGTGCTGTTCGACGAGGTGGAGAAGGCCCACCCGGATGTGTTCAATGTGCTGCTGCAGGTGCTGGACGATGGGCGGATCACCGACTCCCAGGGCAGAACTGTGGACTTTAAGAATACCATCATCATTCTGACCTCCAATCTTGGCTCTGAGTATTTGCTGGAGGGAATCCGAGCCAACGGCAGCATCGATGAAGAGGCCAAGACACAGGTTCAGGCATTGCTGCGCCGCTCCTTCCGTCCAGAGTTTTTGAACCGACTGGACGAGATCGTATTCTATAAGCCGTTGACCAAGGAAAATGTCACAGGGATCATTGACCTGCTTGCTGCAAAGCTCAATCTGCGTTTGGCCGATCAACAGATCCGTGTGGTGCTGACGGGCAAGGCAAAGACAGCCATTGTGGATGCTGCCTACGACCCGGAGTTTGGCGCAAGACCGCTGCGCCGCTACTTGCAGCACACGGTGGAGACCATGCTCAGTCGGAAACTGCTTCGTGGTGACATTTTGCCCGGCAGCACCGTGACTGTAGATGAAGAAAACGGCGAACTGATCCTTAGATAAAACAAGTCCTGGCATCCAGGAAGATTGAAGTGATAAAATAATGGTAGACACGAAAGTGCCTACCATTATTTTTATGCCACGATCACTGCAATGACGCAGAATACCACAAGACTCACCACTGTCAGCAGAGAGCATACGCCGGAGAAGATGGTAGCATCCTCTTCTTTGCGTCCCAAACCGGGAGCCAGATAGCTGGCTGGCAGGGTGGTGTAAATCAGCAGCGCCCACCGGGTCAACGCATCTACATCGGACACCAACAGTAGAGCCAACTGGCCAATCAGCCCGAAAAGCGTAAAATAGCCCAAGTGGAGTAGGCAAAACCGGAAAATCTGCTTTCGGTTTCCCTGGCCGATGGAGAAATTATAGCCCACGCTGAACAAAACCACAGCACTGACGGGCGCTGCAATGAAGCTGGTAGTATCGGTGATGAGGGCACCGATGCCCTGGCTGTTGAGCCAGTCCATGGCACCGCTGAAATTCAGCACCAGCGCCAGCAGGCTCGTGATCAAAAGGGGAGAACGGATCACTTTTTTGACGATGGCACCCACACCGGGGGTGTCGCCGGGATCACAGGTCAGAATGGCGATGACCGGAATAGCCACCAACGCCTGAATCATATCCAGCACGCCCATGCGGTAGGCCTGTGCTGCGCCGAAAAGGGTCATGTACAGCGGAATGCCCAGCATACCGCTCTCTTGGGCGCAAAATGCAATGGGAAGATTGTGATAGGGAAACTGCTTTTTTCGGGCACGGAAGGCCCAGAAAGCGCTCAAAAGCAGCATGGGCAGCACAATGATCATGCTGCTGACAGACTCTGCGCCCAAATCACAGCCCAGGCAGGAATTGAACAGCAGGCAGGGCAAGCCGAAATCTGACACGAACTGCTGCAAGCCCCGATTGCCTTGGGGGGAGAGAATTTGCTTTTTTCGGGCAAGGATGCCCAAAGCGATGGCTGCGAAAATCGGTAGGATGATCTGCAAAACAGTAAGAAATTTTTCCATATAAACCTCTCTGATCCAACTTTTTACCTTATTTTATCATACGATTGGGGGATATGCAACCGACAGTAGCCCCTTGTGAGTGAATTTTTAGAGAAAAAGAAGATCGCACGCTGATAGGCGTGCGATCGATTCTTATTTCAGCTTCTGACCATCGTGGAAGGCCTGTCCTACCGGTTCGCCCAGCACCAGATAGGTGTGATTGAAGGAGTCGTAGGTGATGGGGCGCAGCTTGGCAACATCCACCTTGCCGTTGTCGCCGAGAATAGACTCGTCAGCACAGACATTGACAATTTCACCCACAAGGCGGCAGGTTTCGGCATCGTAGGAGATCAGCTTGCACTCCAAAGCCATGGGCAGCTCATCGATCAGAGGAGCATCCACAAATTCAGAAGGCGTTGCATGGAAGCCGGCCTTGGAAAATTTGTCCGGCTCTTTGTTGCCGGAGACCAGACCCACATAGTCACAGGCAATCAGCTGGTCGGCGGTGGCCATGGACACGGTGAAAGCCTTTTTTGCCAAGATGTTTTCGGTGGTTTTGTGGTCGGCGCTGACGCAGATGGAAATTTCCGTTTCCTCGCTGATGCCGCCCCAGGCAGCGTTCATAGCGTTGGGCTTGCCGTCAACGCCGTAAGTGCCGATGATGAACACCGGCATGGGATAGCAGGCTGCTTTTGCTCCAAAGTTTTTTCGCATAATAGATCCTCCTGTTGCAATTTATCCTTATTCTTAGTATAATGAGAAAACAAAAACAAGTCAACGACTTCTTTGAGGTGGCTTATGAGATTAACGAAAATTCAAGACCTTTTGAAGCAAAAGGGTATTCCTTTTCGGTATTTTGAGGAAGAGGATTGCGGCAGCATTGATTTTATCCGCAGTGGCTTAAGCTATCATATCTGGGAATTTCCGGCGCCGGAGCGTGGGGCGGACAGCAATGTGCGCACTGCGGGACGAAGCGAGGAATTCGGTGAAAATTATGAGGAAGATATTTTGGAGATCCTCAGAACATGGTAAAAACCGCACACAGCTTTGCTGTGTGCGATTTTGCATTTTTAATGACATCCGGAGCAGCTGGAACAGTCGCCGCAGCAGCCGCCTTTTTTGCGCCGCCTGCGTATGCTGCAGACAGCGGCGACAACGGCACAGAGGATACCGGCGATCAGCAGGTAATCGGAAAGATTCATAATACCCCTCCCAGAATAAGGCGCACCAGCAGAGTAACCACCCAGGCAATGGCGCACTGCCACAGAACTACGCCTACTGCCCATTTGCTTCCCAGCTCCCGGCGGACGGCGGCAATGGCAGCTACGCAGGGGGTGTAGAGCAGGCTGAAAACAAGCATACTGGCAGCGGTCAGGGGGGTGATGGCGGTAGTAATGGAGGTGCCAAACAGCACTTCCATGGTGGCGACTACGCTTTCCTTGGCTATGAAGCCGCTGATAAGGGAGGTACAGATCCGCCAATCGCCAAGACCGATGGGCTTGAACAGAGGCACAAGAAGCCCTGCCAGAGCGGCCAAAATGCTGTCCTGAGAGCGTTCTACCATATTCAGCTTTAAATCAAAGCTCTGCAAGAACCAGATGGCGATGGATGCGATCAAGATCACGGAGAAGGCACGCTGCAAGAAGTCCTTGGCCTTTTCCCACAGAAGCTGGGACACATTCTTTGCTCCGGGCAGGCGGTAGTTGGGCAGTTCCATGACGAAGGGAACTGCTTCGCCCTTGAAGGCAGTGCCTTTCAACAAAAATGCCATGCCGATGCCTGCTGCGATGCCAAGGAAATACAGCCCTGTCATAATAAGACCTCGGTAAGCAGGGAAGAAACTGGCCACAAAGAAACCGTAGATGGGCAGCTTGGCCGAGCAGCTCATAAAGGGGGTCAGAAGAATGGTCATTTTTCGGTCACGCTCGCTGGGCAGTGTCCGGGTGGACATGACCGCCGGGACGGTGCAGCCAAAGCCGATGAGCATGGGGACGATGCTTCTTCCCGAAAGACCCATTTTTCGCAGCAGCTTATCCATGAAAAAGGCCACACGGGCGATATAACCACTGTCTTCCAGCATGGAAAGGAAGAAGAACATGATAACGATAATGGGCATGAAGCTGAGCACACTGCCAACACCTGCAAAAATGCCGTCGATGATCAGGCCGTGGATGGCGGAGTTCACATTGGCAGCGGTTAGGGCACTGTCCACAATTTCGGAAAGATAGCTGATGCCTGTTTCCAGAAGCCCCTGGAAGAATGCGCCGATGACCTCAAATGTCAGGTAGAACACCAGCAGCATAATGCCGATGAAGCAGGGAATGGCGGTATATTTTCCTGTGAGGATCTGGTCGATTTTCTGGCTGCGCAGCCGCTCCTTGCTCTCGTGAGGACGAGTGACAGTTTGGGCGCAGAGCTTCTGAATAAAGGCAAATCGCATATCCGCAATGGCGGCAGCCCGGTCAAGGCTGCGCTCGGACTCCATTTGCAGAACGATATGCTCCAGCATTTCGCTTTCGTTTTTGTCCAGCTTCAGCTGCTCCAAAATCAAGCTGTCTCCTTCGATGGCCTTGGCAGAAGCAAAGCGCAGAGGAAGATCTGCCCGTTCGGCGTGATCTTCAATCAGATGGTCAACAGCGTGCAGACAGCGGTGGACAGCGCCGCCAAAGTCCTGTTTGTCGCAGAAATCCAGCTTTTTCGGCTTTTCCTGATATTTTGCCACATGGATGGCGTGCTTGATCAGCTCATCCACACCAGAATTTTTTGCTGCTGAGATGGGCACGACGGGGACACCCAGCAGGGCTTCCATACCGTTGATGTCGATGGAGCCGCCGTTGCCGGTGACCTCGTCCATCATATTCAGTGCCGCCACCATGGGCACATCCATTTCCAAAAGCTGCATAGTCAGATACAGGTTGCGCTCGATATTGGTGGCATCTAAGATGTTGATGATGGCCTTGGGCTTGTCCAGCAGGATGTGGTTTCGGGATACGATCTCCTCACTGGAATAGGGGGACATGGAGTAAATGCCCGGCAGGTCTACCACGGAGGTGTTGGCGTAGCCACGGATGGGGCCGTCCTTCCGATCCACGGTGACACCGGGGAAGTTGCCCACATGCTGATTAGATCCGGTGAGCCGGTTGAACAGGGTGGTCTTGCCACAATTCTGGTTGCCCACCAGGGCAAAGGTCAGCTCCGTGCCCTCGGGCAGAGGATCGCCGTCCCCTTTTTCGTGGTATTTGCCACCTTCACCCAGACCCGGGTGATAAAACCTGCTGAAATTGATGGGACTGGTGTAGTTTTTACTCCGTTTGGAGATGGGCTCAATGGCGATCTGGGCGGCATCGTCCAGCCGCAGAGTCAATTCATAGCCATGAATTTGCAGCTCCATGGGATCGCCCATGGGAGCCAGCTTCACCACGGTGACTTCTGCTCCCGGAATGACACCCATGTCCAGAAAATGCTGTCGCAGGCTGCCTTGGCCGCCCACAGCGGTGACCACGGCAGAAGCGCCTACTTGTAATTCCTTCAGGGTCATAATCTTCCCCCTTTCTATTTCTGGGGCTATTATAATACTTTCTGCATCGCTGTACAAGAGAAAAGATAAAAAATTCCCACCGATTTTGCAATTAAATCGGTGGGATACCTTTTAGAAATAACAATATTTTTTCCGCTTTCCAATTAGGAAGATCACGCTGAAAACCACGGCCATAAACTCGGCAACGACAATGGAATACCAAATTCCGTCAATGTCAAAAATGCTGGGCAGGATCAAAATGGCAGCCACTTGGAACACCAATGTTCGCAGAAAGGAGATCAGGGCAGAAGTCAGACCATCGCCTAGGGCTGTGAAGAAGCCGGAGGAGAAAATAGCATAACCCATGAAGCAAAAGGAAAGGGAGAAAATACGGAACCCCCATACAGTCAGATCCATCAGCTCCTGATCGTAGCTGACAAAAATTTTGGCCAGAGGGGAAGCTAATATTTCAGCCGCTGCGATCATGGCGATGCCAAAGGTGCCCACCATGATGAGGCTCTTTTTCAGTAGCCCTTTCAGTTCAATATGGTTTTGTGCGCCGTAGTGATAGCCGATGACTGGGGCCGTGCCGATGGAGTAGCCCATAAAGGCGGCAGAGAAGATCAGGCTCACATACATCATCACACCGTAGGCTGCAACACCATTTTCTCCGGCATATTTCAGCAGCTGTGCATTGTAGAGCATACCTACCACATTCATAGAAATATTGCTCATAAATTCGGAGGAGCCATTGGTGCAGGCATTGAGGATGGCTTTGCCATCGAAATGGGTCTTGCCTAGGCAGAGAATGCTACTGTTTTTCCGGCCAAAGTAGAAAAGAGGGGCCACACCGCCGACGACTTGGCTCAAAGCAGTGGCAATGGCGGCACCGGCAAGCTTGTACTGCTGAGGCAGCAGGATGACCAGAACTGCATCCATGATGATGTTGGTCATACCGGCAGAAAGGGTGACAATCAGCCCTAGCTTCGGCTTTTCAGCGGTGACGAAGAAGGACTGGAACATCAGCTGAAGTACATTAAACGGAAGGGCGCAGAGAATGATGCGAGCGTATAGAACAGCATGGGTCAGCATATCGCCTTCTGCACCCAGGGCGGTGGCGATGGGGCGGATAAAGGTAATGCCCAATGCGGCGAAAACAACGCCTAAACCAAAGGCTACATAGATGAACAGGGAAAAATACCTGTTTGCCGGTTCCTTTTTCTGTTCGCCGAAAGCTTTTGCAACAATAGCAGAGCCGCCAGTACCGAACATCAGACCTACGGTAGACAGAATCATCAAAAAGGGCATGATGAGGTTAATGGCGGCAAAGGGCGTTTTACCTGCGAAATTTGAAACGAAGAAGCCGTCTACCACACTGTAAATGGAAGAAAAGATCATCATACTGATGGATGGCATGGTAAAGCGGATCAGACGGCGGTAAGTGAAGTGGTCGGATAATTGAATTTGCGGTTTCATTTCTTCTCCTTATTATTGCTTGTCCATGTTTTCTACTTGTAGGCGGAAGCAGTCGTTGTATTTTTTCATCAAGTACAGGTAAGCACTTAAATCTTCCTCTGACCAATCTGCCAAAGCGCTGGCTTCGGCCTCGAAGAGCCGGACGGCGGTGTGGGCGGTATAGCGCTTTCCCTTTTCGGTCAGGCGAATGCGCTTGTTTTTTCCGTTGTTCTGCTCCAAATATAGAATTTCTTCTTTTTCCAGATTGCGCAGGGCGGAGTTGATGGTCTGTTTGCTGATGCTGCTTTCACTGCAAATGTCACGGAGCAGGCAGCCGTCACCTTTCTCGTGGATCATGTAAAGAATACACAGTACACTGTCTGACACCCCCAATTTTCGGGCAGCTTGATGATAGAGTAGATCCAATTCGTTGGCAAGACAGTTGATACGTTTGAGCTGATCGTAATTACGTTTCATGGAAATACCTCTTTCGTACGAAATCATACTCGCACATTATAGTACGATTTCGTACCAATGTCAAGCACCTTTTAAAACCTGCGTCAGGACAAACGGTTTGTTGGGGAGAAGGGATAAAAAGAATTTTTTCTTTAACGCTAAGAAGAATTTTTTCTTTAACGCTAAGACCATTGACGAAAATGGTTTTTCGCAATATAATATATTCAGTAACCCCCAAAAGAGAGTAATTTTGAAGAGAAAATCTTAGAAATTGGTGGTGGAATGAATGATGGATCCATTCTTGGCACGGACAATGGTGGAATCGTTGAGCAGGGGCATCAACCCGGTGACAGGGCAGGTGTTGAGCAGTACCGACAGCTGTTCCAACGAGGAAGTGCAGGCGGCGTTGCAGGTGGTGTTGGAGCATTGCACCATTGCGTCGGTGGAGCAGTATATCCTCCGGGAGCAGGAGGATCAGCAGTCTGCCCGGAAAAATCGTGCGGCAAAGAATGCCCAGCGGTATCCCCGGGGCGGTGAAGTGTGGTCTGCCAAGGAGGAGCAGGAGCTTCTGACTATGCTGCGGCGAGGGAAGAATATCTACCAGATCGCCAATGTCCTCAAACGCACCCCCAGAGCCATTTCCGAGCGGATGAAGAATTTGCAGTGCGTCCCGACCCCACGAAATAAAAAGACTGACAATCAAGAATAAAAATCGACACAGGATCGGAAACGGATTTCTGATCCTGTGTTTTTATTTTTTGAGGGCGGAATTTCTGCCACTGAGGGGCTGTTTTTGACCACTGGGTGAAAATCTTATGACAAGAAGAAAAAAGTAGTGTATAATAAGGCCAGTTCTTAAGAACGAGATCGGAAAGGGGCTGATGATATGAAAATCAAATTGGAATCGGCAGTGCTGGATGAAACGGAAGTCATCATCCGAGGGGATGTGGCAAGTCAGGAAGTGGCATCGCTTCTGCAAATGCTGGGAAAGCGGAACACGGGCAAGATCCTTTTGTACAAGCAGGAAGAGCAGTGTATCCTCAACGCAGATGAAATTGTATTCCTGGAGGTGCTGGACAGCCGGGTGTACGCCTATACGAAGCTGGATACATACGAAACCAGGCAAAAACTCTACGAACTGAAGGAACAGCTGCCCAGCCGCAGTTTTGTGCAGATCAATAAGAGCGTTATTGTGAACATCAACGGTGTCAAGTCCATCCAAGCGGAGTTCAGCGGAAACTATCGGCTGAAGCTGAAAAACCGCAAGGAGGTTCTGACCATTTCCCGGAAGTATTTTAAGGAATTTAAGGATCGTATTTAGGAGGAACGGATATGAAAAAGAATTATTTGCTCAACGCAATTGTGGGGATGGGCTTTGGCTTTCCTATCACCTTACTGTGCATGGTGTTGATCGGTGGCTATAACGAAGTGCTGAGAGAGTTCATCGTTTGGATGGTGGCATCAGCCGTGTACGGTGTGCTGTCCGGCGTGATTTATAACTGGAAAAATGACTTGCCCTTGTGGGGCGCGGTGGGACTTCACGCCCTGGGGTGCCTGACGATCACGATGGCGGCGGCTATGATCTGCGGTTATGTCAAAAGCGTTACAGATGTGCTGTCGGTGCTGATTGCTGCGGTGATCGTCTACTTGGTGGTTTATGCCATTTGCGTGCTGATGATGAAACGCAGTGAAAAGCAGGTCAATAAGGCACTGGAAGAAAAGTAAATAATATCCCGGAATTGGTGGGGCTTACGCTTCCAATTCCGGGATTTGTTGTGGTCATAGGCTGGGCTTTCCTTGCAAAGAAAAGCCCGATGTGCTACAATGAAAAAAATGGGTGGTGCATATGAAAAAAGTAAAAATTACGGCCATTCGCAAGGCCTGCTATCCGGATTTGATGGAAAAGTACGAAAATCCCATTACCCACGCCTGCGATGTATCTGAAGGGCAGGCTTGGGTGTCGGAAATGGGACGTAAGCCCGAGGATTTTTGTGACAGTGCATGGGAAAGCATGGCAGCATTTGTGGAGGAGCTTGCCCATGGAGGCGGCAATTTTTACGACGGCTGGATGAAAGATCCCCATTCTGCCATGATCTCCTGCAACGACGGCTTTCGCCCGGTCAGCTTTTACTTGGAAA
>CAYROJ010000013.1:0-20518 GCA_964425865.1 uncultured Oscillospiraceae bacterium
TAATTCAAAAAGCCTTGCGGCACAACGACTTTTCACATTTTGCTCAAGGCTAAAATCATCAAAGATTTGGAGGTGTTTTTCTTGGAATTTTCCGTCAACCATCCGATTTTGTTCGTACTGGCCGGCATTGTCATCGCTTTTGTGCTGGCCCAATCCGTGTTCTTCCTGCTCAAGGCGATCCGCCGCAGCAAGGTACTGGGCATGGATCAGAAAAAAATCCGCAAATCCATTCGATCAGCCGCCATTTTCACCATTGCCCCGGCGGTGGCCATCGTCATCAGCGTCATGACCCTGAGCCAGAAGCTGGGACTGCCCCTGCCCTGGCTGCGGCTGAGTGTGGTTGGTTCCATGAGCTATGAAACCGTAGCTGCCAACAATGCACTGTCTGCCATGGGGCAGAGTCTGGGCTCCGGCGCTGCCTTGACCGCCCAGCAATATGTTAATGTGCTGCTGGTCATGACCATTTCTATCCTGATGGGCATTTGGCTGGTTCCTCTGATTGGCAAGAAGCTGCTCAGCGGCATGAGTAATCTAGGCAAGCGGGATGCCAAATGGGCAGATATTTTCAGCAACGCCATGTTCATCGGCATGATCTCCGCATTCCTGGGCTTTGTATTCTGCAATGTGTATTATCTGTGGACACCAGAGGCTCGCTTTATCACGGAGACCGTCGTAGAAAATGGTACAGAAGTGAAGAAACAGGTAGCCGTCTCCGCCACATACGGTCTGATCCCCGTGTGCGTGATGGCTGTGTCAGCACTGACCATGGTGGTTCTGGGACTTGCCATGCGCAGACCCAAGCTAAAATGGCTCAGTGAATACGCTTTGCCCATTTCTCTGGTGGTCGGCATGGCTTCTGCCATTCCCTTCACCGCATGGCTGGCATAAGGAGGTAGGAACATGAAAAAGAATTTGTCTTACATCGATTCTGTCCACCGGGACGGCCGGATCTGGAACCTGACCGCCATGGCACTGATGATCGCCTTCCCTATCACCGTTGCCATTTTGTTCTCCGTTTCCCCGGATTGGAAAGCACTAGGTCTGGGTCTGGTTGCCACCGCTCCTATGTACTGGGCAGTCGGTGCCATCGAAACCGTCACCTTCGTACCCATGCTGGGTGCAGGCGGCTCTTATTTGAGCTTCGTGACCGGCAATATTTCCAATCTGAAGCTACCCTGTGCCCTTAATGCGCTGGAGCAGAATGAGGTCAGCGCCAGCAGTGAAGAGGGCGAGGTCATCTCCACCATCGCCATCGCCACCTCCAGCATCGTCACCACCATCATTATCATCATCGGCATCATCTGCATCGCTCCGCTGACGCCCGTGCTGCAATCCCCTGTCTTGCAGCCTGCCTTTAACCAGATCCTGCCTGCCCTGTTCGGCGGTCTGGGCGTGGCCTTCATCAGCAAAAACTGGAAGCTGGCCATGGCTCCCATCTGTCTGATGCTGCTGCTGTTCATCTTCATCCCTGCCCTGAACGAAAGCACTGTGGGCATTATGGTTCCCGTTTCCGCTCTGTTTACCATTGCTGTGGGTCGGATCATGTATAAGAGAGGTGTTCTGTAAATGTGGTATATCATCGGCGCAATTGCCGGATTTCTGGCAGTGATCCTGTTCCGTGCCGCAACCTTTAAGCCTAAGAAGCCCGTCTCCACCACCGACAAGCCGGTGGAATTTGACCGGGAGGCCGCCGTCCATGCCCTTTCGGAGCTGGTCAAGTGTAAGACCGTTTCCTATTCCGATCATTCTCTGGAAGATGATGCCGAATTTGAAAAGCTCATCGGCCTGCTGCCTTCCCTTTATCCCAATGTATTCAAGGTGTGCTCTTTTGATCGATTGCCTGACCGGGCGCTGCTTTTCCGCTGGCCCGGCAAATCCGACAAAAACCCCAGCGTTATGATGGCACACTACGATGTGGTGCCAGTGGACGAAGAAAAGTGGGATCACGATTCCTTCGCTGCTGCCATCGAGAACGGCATCATGTGGGGCCGTGGCACCCTGGACACCAAGGTCACCTTCAACGGTGCTCTGTCCGCCGCCGAGCACCTGATTGGCAAAGGCTTCACTCCGGAAAACGATATTTACTTTGCCTTCTCCGGCGGCGAAGAAGTCAATGGCCCCGGCGCATCCAATATCGTAGACTATTTTATTGAAAATCGAATTCAGCCCGCCATCGTGGTGGATGAAGGCGGCGCAGTGGTAGAAAATGTGTTCCCCGGGGTCAAACAGCCCTGTGGCCTTATCGGCATTGCAGAAAAGGGCATGATGAACGCCCAATACAAGGTGCTCTCCGGCGGCGGCCACGCCTCCGCTCCTCCCGTCCATACGCCCATTGGTCGGCTGGCCAGGGCTCAGCAACGGCTGGAAAAAAATCCCTTTAAAATGCACTTGACCAAGCCTGCGGCTGAGATGTTCGACACACTGGGTCGTTACAGCAGCTTCGGCTACAAGATCCTCTTTGCCAACCTGTGGTGCTTTGGGCCTGTGCTGAATCTGGTGTGTAAGCTTTCCGGCGGCGAACTAAACGCCCTGTGCCGCACCACTGTGGCCTTTACCCAAATGCAGGGCAGCTCCGCCCGGAATGTGATCCCCACAGAAGCCACCATGGTCAGCAATATGCGCCTGAACCCGGCAGACTCCGTAAGTTCTGCGTTGGATTACTTAAAAAAGACAGTAAATGACCCCCATGTTGAGATCACTGCCCTGGAATCCTTTGAACCCAGCCCCATTTCTGAAACCGGCTGTGAAGCCTGGAACAGAGTGGCCTCCACCGTGGCAGAAACCTGGCCGGGCTGCATTGTCTCCCCCTACTTGATGGTGCAGTGCTCCGACTCTCGCCACTATGGCAGGCTTTCCAACCATGTCTACCGTTTCTCTGCCATGGATCTGACCGCTGCCGAGCGGAAGACCATTCACGGCAATAACGAAGGCATTCGTCTGGAAACCATCGGCAAGGCCGTAGAGTTCTATATCCGGCTGCTGGAAAAATGCTGATTTTGATCCGCCCTTTTGACAAAAAGGGCGGATTTTTCTGTTCTTTTTCATAAATTTATTGCATTTTCTTTGTGAATATGGTATATTGTCAAGGATTTTGCAATACATTTAGGAGAAATACAATGAAATTAAATCGGTATATTGGCGATAAATATTTTTATCGCCGGGTATTTGCTGTGGCGCTCCCCATCATTGTCCAAAATGGCATTACCAATTTTGTATCCCTGCTGGACAATATTATGGTCGGGCAGGTGGGCACCCTTCCCATGAATGGCGTGGCTATCGTCAATCAGCTGCTGTTCGTGTTCAATTTGTGTATATTCGGTGCATCTTCCGGTGCCGGTATCTTCACTGCCCAGTATTATGGCTCTGAAAATCACGAGGGCATCCGACATACCTTCCGGTTTAAGGTGATGGCAGGCTTGCTGCTGTCAGCCCTTGGAGTCGCCGTATTCCTGCTGGCAGGAACGCCCCTCATTCGTCTTTACCTCCAAGGAGAAGGCAGCCCTGGGGACATCCAGGCCACGCTGGACTATGGCTGGGAGTATCTGCTGGTCATGCTCTGGGGTTTGCCTGCCTTTGCCCTTTCCAATGCATACAGCAGCACCCTGCGAGAGTCCAACCAAACTCTGGTGCCCATGATCTCCGGTGTGGCTGCCGTGGTGGTGAATTTGGGTCTGAACTATGTGTTCATCTTCGGTCACCTGGGTGTGCCTGCCATGGGTGTTGTGGGTGCGGCACTGGCCACAGTTATCTCCCGATATGTGGAGCTTCTGGTGGTGGCCGGATGGACCCACCTGAACAGTCGCAAAAATCCCTTCATCGTCGGTGCTTACCGCTCTATGTACCTGCCCTGCCAGCTGCTGGGCAAGATCATCATCAAGGGAATGCCCCTGCTTCTCAATGAAGCTCTGTGGTCCACCGGCATGGCCTTTCTCAGCCAGTGCTATTCCACCAGAGATCTGGATGTGGTGGCTGCCCAGAATATCTCCAGTGCGATTTACAATCTTTCCAGCGTTGTGTACCTGTCCATGGGTAACGCCGTGGGCATTATCATCGGTCAAATGCTAGGCGCAAATACAGCAGCAGACGAGGTTCGGGACACCGACCGAAAACTCATTGTCACATCAGTGATATCCTGCCTGGTGTTCGGCGGACTGATGGCCAGCGTATCCGGCCTGTTCCCCCAGATTTATAACACCACCGATTCGGTGCGCAACCTCGCAACAAAGCTCATCTGCATCAGCGCTGTCATGATGCCCTTCAATGCCTATACAAACGCCGCCTATTTTACCCTCCGTTCCGGCGGCAAAACCATGGTCACATTCCTGTTCGACAGCTGCTTCGTGTGGGTCGTTTGTGTACCTCTGGCCTTCTTCTTGAGTCGCTTTACAACAGTCAGCATCATAGTGCTGTATGCCGCCTGCCAATCGATGGATATTCTCAAAGCCATGATCGGTGCTGTGATGATCAAAAAAGGAAGCTGGATCCAAAATCTGGCTGTAAAATAAAAAAAATCCGGTGCGCCGAAGCGCACCGGATCAATTTGTTTGGGTCGTTTTGATTACTTCTTCTTGTTCTTCAGAACGAAGTAAGCAGCAACACCAGCACCAGCCAGAACAACCACAGCTACGATCACAACAATCAGAACGGTGTTGTTGGACTGGGGCTCCAGCTTAGCGATGGAGCGAGTCTCCTTGTTGCCACAGACGGTACAGGTACGAGTTTCCTCGCCCTCCACCTCAGTGGTGGACTCACGGGTCACAGACCAGTCGCCGTAGGTGTGCTCGCCGGTAGCAGGCACATGGTCGTCGGTCTTGGTTTCGCCGCAGTTTGCACAGGTGTAAGTTCTCACACCCATCTCAGCACAAGTAGGAGCGGTGGTGATTTCGCCTTCACCCCAATTGTGACCGGTAGCTGCAATTTCAGCACCCTTGGTCACGACCTTACCACAGTGGGAACAGAGCTTATCGCTCTCCTTACCAGCTTCGGTACAGGTGGGCTCGACCTTGTTTGCATCAGTTGTCTCGTATTTGCTGCAGTCATGGTCAGCGGCAACAACATGGACAGCCAGCTCATCACCTGCGACGGTGAGGGAGCTATTGTCACCCATGAGGCCATTGGCATCGACTACATTCTTCTTATTGACAGTCAAGACAATGGAGGTGCTGATGTCAGCCTTCTCCAGAACCTTAAAGGTCAACTCTGCAACAGCACCGGTGGTGGTGACAGCCTTGTGCTCTGCGGGCTTGAATGCTGCGTTGGTGTTACCAACAACCACAGACACACGGCCAGCGACAGTGCTTTCAGGAACAGCCACACCCTCAGCGGTAGCCTTGAAGCTAACCAGTTCCAGCTTCTTCACATCATAGTTGATGTGAGCAACAGCAGCCAGAACACCGGGGTTCTTCTCAAGATTGACGGTAACAGTGAAGGTAGCGTCATTCTTTGTTACGACAGCATCCAGGCCCTCCACAATGGAGTCCTTGGACTCCATTGTGAAAGCCAGATCAGATTCGTTTGTTGCAGAGGCGGAAACAACCATGGTCAAACAGACAAGCAGTGCCAGAACGATACTAATAAGCTTGTTGTTCTTCATTTTTGTCTCCTCTCAAATTACTGGTGGTTACCACAGAAGGGGCAGTAAGTAGCGTCAGCAGAGATTTCCTTCTTACAAGCGCTGTTGTTACAAACAGTCTTCTTGCCCAGACCCAGGATGGTCAGCTCGTCAGCGTCAATACCCATCTTGAACAGGTCGTTGACGGACTTGTTGCCCACCAAGTGCTCGTACAGAGCGGACAGGTCAGCCAGAGTGATCTCGCCGTCCTTATCAATGTCGATAGAGACATTGTAGGTCAGGCCGTCGGGCTGCTCGCCGGTGATCAGAGTCATAGCCAGGAAAGCGTCAGAGGTGCTGACAAAGCCATCGTTATTGAAGTCCATGTACTTAGCGACCTTGGCATTCACGGTGGTCAAGTTAGCAGTGATATTCTGAACTTCCTGAGCGGTGTAGTTGGAGATCTTCTTAACAACGGGAGCGGTGTAGCCGAAGGTGTACTCAGCAGCGTTGTCAGCAACAACACGGAAGTACAGCTTGACCAGATCGGTCTTACCGTTGACGGAGATGTTCTGCATCTTGCCGGAAGCATCGTTGTTAGCGTAACCAACAACATTGACCTTCTTGTTAGCCAGAGCAGTAGCGGCGTTGCTGACAGCAACATTGAAGTTGGGGTTGACAGCCTCGTAGCCAACGAAACGCAGAGCGTCAGCAGCGTTCTCGCCAGCGACAGTGGACTCGACATTGAACTCGAAGCCGTAGAAGGAAACATCATTGCCGTTAGCGCTGATGGTGACCTCGATCAGAGAGCCGTAGGTGAAGCCCTTAGCGCCGTTAGCGTTGGTGACGGTCATCTGGAAGCCCAGGCCGGTCAGCTTTTCCTTGGTGTTCTTCTCTTCGGACTTACAGACCTGGCAGTACATCAGATCGTAGCCTTCCTCAGTGTAGGTAGCATCCTTGCACTCGATGAACTTAGCGGTGTAAGTCTTGGAGTGCTCGACCCACTGACCGTTTTCAACGGTGTACCAGTAGTAGGTGTAGTTATCGACATACTTGAAGCCCTTGTACTTCTGAGGAACCTTATTGCCGGTCAGCTTGCCATCAGCATCAACTTCGTCGATGTAGTCGATCTCAGCAGGCATGTGGCCGGAGAAGACAACATCCTTGCCGTTGACCTTGGTCTGGATCTCGTTATCAATGTGACCGCAATCAACACAGGTCTTCATCAGATAAGGAGGCATATCGCAGGAAGAGGGCATCATCACAGCCTTATAGGTGTGGTTGGTGCCGATCACGCAGTCACAGGGAACGACCTTGCCGTTGATCTTATTGTTAACACAGTCGTGCTTGCTGCCCTTGCTTGCGCAGTCACAGCAGTTGACACAGTGACGATCCTCAACGGTATCACCGCACTTGTCCCAGAACTCAACATTGTCCTTGTTCTTGTGAGCGACCTTATCAACCTTTGCGACATCTTCTGCGCCACAGATGGTGCAGTAAACGATATACTCGCCTTCCTCAGTACAGGTGGGCTTCTTGGTCAGAACAGGCTTGCCGTCCTTGATCTCCTTAGCGACCATGTTGTGGCCCATCTTGGCAACATAGTTGCGGATGTGAACATCGTCACACTGACGGCAGTAGTAGTACAGGTAAGTGGTAGTGTCGCACAGCTGGGAACCCTTTTCGACCTCTACTTTATCATCCTCATCCCCGACGAAGCAGTACAGCTTATCGCCGCACTCGGTGCAAGTAGAGTGAACATCGCTGAAATCGGGAGAGTCGCAGTCATCGCATTCGTGGTCATCATCAACCTCGTAGTTGTGACCCAGAGCATCCATGTAGTTCTTATCGCCGATTGCCTTTGCACCGACAGTATTCTTACAGACGGTACATACATATGTCTTAATCCAACCCTTTTCGGTGCAGGTGGGAGCCTGATAGTTGGGCTCACCGTTTGCATCATTCTCAGGCATGGTGTGCTTACCCTCGGTCTTCACATAGACGGGCTTTTTACAGCCGGAGCAAGTGTACTGGGTCAGACCATTGTTGGTGCAGTCGCCAGTAGACAGAACCTTCTTGTTGGTCAGGTTAGACAAGCCACCATGAGCCTTAGCAGCATCAGTAACAGAGTCAAACTGCTTGCCAGCATACTCCCAAACCTTCAGCGTCAGCTTCTGAACATCATTGCAGTACTTACAGGTCTTGGTGTCGTACACAGAGGTGTTGACATGGTCGGGCTTGGCCTCAACCAGTGCACCATAAACATGGCCGGAACCGGTGTAGGTTTCCTTCTTGGTTTCCTTACAGGCAGAGCAGATCTTCCACTGCCAGCCATCTTCACAGCCAACAGTCTTGGCAGCCTTCTCGGTCTTGCCGGGAACCTGATCGTCAGTAGCGTTCACCCAAGTGTGGGTAGCAGCGATCTCTTCTTCGTGAGTAGAGCCACAGAAGGTGCAGGCAACGACCTTCACGCCAGCCTCAGTGCAGGTAGCAGGAGTCTTGATCTGCAGGACAGTCCAAGTGCCGCCGTGGTTGGTCTTATCCATACCGGCGTCCTTGTTCCAAGTAAAGCCGATAACATTTGCAGCAGCAGTGGTCTTCACATTCACCAAGCTGGCGATGAAGCTGGTAGATGCATAGCTGATCTTGCTAGCGGAAATAGTGCTAAAGTCTTTGTAAGTACCCAGATAGTAGGTTTCCTCAGTCTTGTTGGTCAGAGTCAGGGTGGTAGCCATAACCTTGGCAGACTCATTCCAGATGAAGCCAGTGCTGGGTCTGGTGGTGGTCAGCCGAACATCGACCTTATTTGCGGCGTGCTCATAGATCTCG
Organism: uncultured Oscillospiraceae bacterium; assembly: GCA_964425865.1. Taxonomy (GTDB): domain Bacteria; phylum Bacillota; class Clostridia; order Oscillospirales; family Oscillospiraceae; genus Faecousia. Next base: position 8,381 of record CAYROJ010000013.1, read on the forward strand.
ATGTAGGTCTTAACGCCCTCGGCATCGTAGAAGTACAGCAGCATTTCGCCCTTGGTATCCAGGACATGGATCTTCTCGACATAAACCTTGACAGCCTCGTTCACATTGTTGGTGGTGTCCAGGTAGTAGCCGTTCATCTTGCCGTTGAAGTACAGGACAGTGCCGACATTCTTCTGCTCGGTAGCGAAGTAGTAGCCATCCTCGTTAACAACGGGTGCAGTCTCGCTGGTAACGAAGCTATGAACACCAAAGTTGTAGCGCTCATCAGCCTTAGCCTGCACATAAGTCTCGGAGGTGAAGGTGGAGGTGCAACCAATACGGGTGCAGTAAGTAAAGGAGTAAGCGTAGGTGGAGCAGGTAGCTGCATAGGTCACGGTCACTTCCTTGTGGCCCAGCACAGGCAGGGTCTTCAGACGGCGCTCTTCGCAGTTCTTACACAGGTCGTAGATATAACCGGGAGTAGTGCAGGTAGCAGCAACAGAAACCAGAGTAGGATCCTTAGTCTTTTCAGCATCAGTGATCTTCCAGTCGATATCGTGCTCAACGCCGGGGTTGACCCACTGCTTACAAACGGTGCAGTACAGCAGGGTATCAGCACAGGTAGCAGTGTAAGGCTCACCGTTCTTCTCAAAAGTATGAGAAGCAGGAATGGTCATCTCATCCTTATCATCCTGCTTGGTGATCTTGCCGCCTACAACGCCGTTGCCGTTGTCCTTGTACCAGTTACCGCAAACACGGCACTCGTAGTGGGACTTCACACCAGCAGTGGTGCAGGTAGCAGCAACAGAAACCAGAATAGCGTCCTTCTTGCAGTCGTGAGAATAGAAAACAATGATTTCCTTCACTTCGCCGCACTTCTTACAGGTACGGGTAGCCAGACCGTTGGCAGTAGCGGTAGGAGCAGTGACGATCTTGCCATTGTCCCAATCATGCTCGCCCTTTTCGACCTTAACAGTCTTGGTAGCGCCACAGACGGAGCACTTCCATTCCTGGGTGCCGCCCTCGGTGCAGGTAGCGTTGTTCACGATCTCCCACTGGCAGTTGTACTTGCCCTCGTTCAGTGCAGGGATCGTAGTAGCAGCCTTGACATCGCCACACTCGGTACACTTCTGTGCACCCTTGTAGCCAAGGGCTTCACAAGTGGGAGCCTTGTCTTCGGTAGCAACATAGTTGTGCTTGCCAGTAGCCTTGACGAAAGTTCCATCGAACTCTTCGCCGCAGTCATTACACTTATAGCGAGTGTAGCCTCTCACCGAGCAGGTGGGGTCAACAACTTTAACTACAGTGTTGTTGCAATTATCAGGGGTGTGATTGCCCTTACCGGGGCAGGTCTTCTCAGCTGCGAACACGGAGGTAGGCAGCAGGGAAATGACCATCAACACAGCCAAGAACATTGCAAAAATCTTCTTAGTCATAATTTTTCCCTTCCTTATTATGATGTATTTTTTGTGGCATTACCACCAATGCCTGGGGTTTATTGCTACTCCCCCAGGAATTGGCGGAGCAGTTAACGGATGATACGCACAGAACATAACTTCACAGCTTGGTTACTGTACGGGTGTATTATACAAGACGGGGGCTGGAAAATCAAGGGGGGTTACATAAAATGTAGCTTTTCTTGGGCATTTTAACCAGCTGTAATTCCTTGTCCATTTCCATTTTTGGAAGTCTTGCACAATTTTGTTTTTCTAAGGATGAAACAGAGACAAAAATTGGTTACAATTTGTAATCACTTTTTCCCAATTCTTACCTTTAGGAACAGGCTTTCGACAAATCTGGTCGCAGAAGGGGGCAAATAATCGAATGCTGTTCCTCTTTCCAGAACCTGTTCAGGGGGATAAGCAGAGGAATCGTTGGCCACCTCCGGGTCAAGATACTGCTTGGCTTCGGAAATGGGGGTGGAATAGCAGACCCAGTCCATATTGGCACCGGAAATTTGCGGGTCACACAGGAAGTTGATGAACAGCTCCGCTGCCTCCTTCTCCTTGGCGCAGGTAGGGATGCACATGGCATCGGTAAAGAGGTTGAAGCCCTGGCTGGGGAAATAGAAGGCCAGATCCTCGTTGACCTCTGTCATTTGCAGATAGTCGCCAGCGTAATAAGGTGCGATCCAGGCTTCCTCGTTTTCCATCAGATCATAGATCTGATCCATAACATACTGCTGCACCAGCGGTTTCTGCTGTGCCAGCTTATCAGCGCAGGTCTGCAATTGGTCGGGGTCGGTGGTGTTTACATCAAAGCCCAGAAGGTACTGGGCGATGGCCATGGCATCCCGGGAGTTGTCGAACATCAGAATCTTGTCGGCATACTTTTCATTCCACAGCAGTTCCCATCCGGTGACATCAGCCTCATCCACATACTTGGTATTATAGATGATGCCCACGGTGCCCCAGGTATAGGGAACGGAGTATTTGCTTTCCGGGTCGTAGGCCATACCTTTGAAGGTATCGTCTACATATTTATAATTGGGGATATTATCGAAGTTCAGCTCCTGAAGCATTCCCTCCTGCCGCATCCGTGCCACCATATAGTCCGAAGGGAAGATCAGATCCACCGTAATGCCGCCGGAGGACAGCTTGGTGTACATGACTTCATTGGAGTCGAAGGTGGAGTAATTGACATGGATGTTGGGATACTTCTTTTCAAATGCGGCAATGATGTCCAGCGAGCCATCGCTGCCATCGGCAATATACTGGCCCCAATTGTAAATATTTAAGGTGATCTTCCCTGCCCCGGTATTTTCACCGGGATCAGCCTGTGTGGGCTGACAGCCACACAGCAGCAGGCAGGAAAGGAGCAATGCGATCAGTTTCTTCATTTGCGCACCTGCACTTTCTTCTTGTCCGCCCGGAACTGAAGCAGGTTCATGGCGATCATCAGTGCCAGGATCAGCAGGAACAGCAGGGTAAACATGGCGTAGATCTTGGGGGGAATGGGTTTTTTCGTATAGCTGTAAATTTCCACAGGCAGGGTGACAAAATCCATGCCGGAGACAAAATAGCTGATAACGAAATCGTCCAGGCTCATGGTGAAGGCCATGATGGCACCGGCCACCACGCCGGGCATGATCTCATGCAGCGTTACCTTGAAGAACGACTGCAAGGGGGTGCAGCCCAGATCCATGGCCGCTTCCACCAGGGAATGATCCATCTGCTTGAGTTTTGGCATTACATTTAATATTACATAAGGCAGGTTAAATGTAATATGTGCGATGAGCAGTGTCCAGAAGGTCAGGCTGTTCTGCTGCCCCAGCATCTTGCTGCCCAGAAATACGAACAGCAGCGACAGGGAGATACCGGTAACAATATCCGGATTGGTCATGGGGATATTGGTGACCTGCATGGTCAGCTTACGCATTCTGGGATTCAGATTGCAGATGCCCACCGCCGCCACCGTGCCGAACACTGTGGCAATGCCACTGGCCAGCACCGACAGCACAATGGAGTTACCCAGCAGCTTCAAAAGGTCTCTGTCCCGAAACAGCTCCGCATATTGATTTAAGGTAAAGCCATCAAATCGGGACAGGCTCTTGCCCTCGTTGAAGGAGCCGACGATCAGCACCAGCATGGGGGCATAGAGGAAAATGAAAATCAAAATGGTGAAGATGCGGTTCGTCTTTTTCATACAACCACCACATCCTCTCCGTCAGCGCCGGTCAGCTTGTTCATAATACCGGTGCAGACAAACACCAGAACCATCAAAACCAAGCTGAGTGCGGCACCCAAATTGGCATTGTTGCCCTGCTTGAACAGTCGCTCGATGACATCGCCGATGAGCATTTCCGTGCCGCCCAGCTTCTGAGAAATATAGAAGGTGGACACAGCCGGAACGAACACCGTGGTCACGCCGGTGACAATACCGGGCATGGATAGGGGCAGGATTACCTTGGTAAAGGTCTGCGCCGGAGTGCAGCCCAGATCCTCTGCCGCCTCAATGAGCCGGCCGTCGATCTTGACAATGATGGCATACAGGGGCAGGATCATGTACGGCAGGTAGTTATACACCATGCCCAGCACCACCGCACCGGGCGTGCGGATCAGGGAGATCTTGGCAAGCCCCACATTCTCCAGGAAGGTGTTGATAATGCCGGTATCCTGCAGCAGACCCACCCAGGCCAGGGTACGAAGCAAAAAGCTCATGCACATGGGCAGCATCACCAGCATATACAGCAGCTTTTGCACCAGCTCGCTGCGATGGGCGATGAAGTAGGCCACGGGATAGCCCATCAGCAGGCACAGGAAGGCCGACACCACGGAATAGGCAATAGATCGGCCAAAGACCGGCAGATAGGTGCCCAGTTCCAGAATATTGCTCCAGGTAAAGGCGCCGGTGTCCGGGTCAGTCAAGGCATAGTAGCCCACCACGCCCAGAGGGATCAGCGTAAAAACGACCATCCATATCATGTATGGCACGCTGAGCAAAACAGACTTATTCTTCTTCATCGGCCACATCCTCCGTCAACTCGTCGTATTCTGCCGAGTAGGAGCTGTAATCGCCGAACATACCGGAGTACTCGCTCTTGTGCATAATGTGAATATCCTCCGGATTCAGGCGAATGCCGATGGTGGAGCCCACGGCGCAGTAGTCCGTGGTCTGGATCAGCCACTTAAAGCCCTTGAACTCCACGATAATATCGTAGTTTAGGCCCTTAAAAGTGATGTTGGTCACAGTGCCAACCAGGTGGCCCTGCTCTTTCTCAACGATGTCGATGTCCTCCGGGCGGATGACCACATCCACCGGCTCATTGGGCTCAAATCCCTTGTCTACACACTGGAAGGTACGGCCAAAGAAACGAACCTTATAATCTTCCAGCATAACGCCGTCGAGAATGTTACTTTCGCCGATGAAATCCGCCACAAAGGCATTCTTCGGCTCATTATATATATCTTCCGGTTTTCCGATCTGCTGAATGCGGCCCTTGTCCATGACAACGATGGTATCGGACATGGAAAGTGCCTCTTCCTGGTCGTGGGTCACATAAATAAAAGTAATTCCGGTTTCCCGCTGAATACGCTTCAGCTCGTTCTGCATGTCCTTGCGCAAGCGCAGATCCAGTGCACCCAGAGGTTCATCCAGAAGCAGCACCTTCGGTTCATTGACCAGTGCCCGGGCAATAGCCACCCGCTGCTGCTGACCGCCGGACAGAGCATTGATGCGGCGGTGACCGTAGCCCTTCAGGCTGACGATCTCCAACATTCTGTTGACCCGCTGCTCGATCTCCTCTTTGGGCAGCTTCGCCACCCGCAGACCGAATGCAATGTTGTCAAATACATTCAAATGAGGGAACAGTGCATAACGCTGAAAGACGGTGTTGATCTGGCGTTCATAAGGCGGAACATCATTGATGCGCTTCCCATCGAAAGTCACCTCACCGCTGGTGGCTGTCAAAAAGCCGCCGATAATCCGCAGTGTGGTGGTTTTGCCGCAGCCGGAAGGGCCTAGCAAAGTTAAAAATTCATGGTCATTGATATAGAGATTGATGCCGTCGAGTATACGCTCCCCGTCGAACTCCATGGTTAGATCCCGGAGCCTGATGAGTTCCTTAGACATTATCCTCCCCCGTTTCTGTTTATTTTTTCGTCACAATTCGACAGATATAACTATATCCAAATTTTTGTGAATGTCAATGACTTTTCCCTTCAAAATCAGATTTTTTTACTGGAATGCCGATACATTATTATATAATAATAAAAAAGCACCACCGTTTTTAAAATTTGATCCAAAAAATGGTTTGATCCGCAAATATTTGGCAATACTGGTGTTCGGAGGTGCTTATCACATGAGCAATAACAACAATAACGGCAAATTCAAAAAATTCTTCAGCGGCAAGCTGGCCGGCAAGGGCTACTACATAGCCCTGGTCCTGTGTGCAGTCGCCATCGGGATCTCCGGCTATCTGTATTACCGCAACACCGCAAATCCATCTCTGGAAGATCCTAACTCCACTGTGGATGTGCTCAACCCCAATCCATCCGCTTCGTCCACGCAGCCCAGCGAAAAACCTACCGAGCCGACAAAGAAGCAGTGGAAGACCGGAAAGCCGGTCAACGGCGAAGTCATTATGGACTACGCCATGGACTGTCTGTGCTTCAACCCCACCACCCGGGACTGGCGCACGCACAACGGCATGGACTTCGCCGCAGAAGCCGGTACAGCTGTGACCGCCGCTGCTGACGGCACGGTCTATACCATCTATTCCGACGAGACCATGGGTACGACCATCGTGATCCGGCACGAGGACAGCTATGTGACCACCTACTCCAGCCTCGGTCAGGATGTGGTGGTTGCCGTTGGCCAGGATGTGAAACTGGGGCAGACCATCGGCTATGTTGGCACATCTGCACTGGTGGAAATGACCCTGGGCGACCATGTCCACTTTGCCGTCAGCTGTGGTGGGAACCCGGTAGACCCGGAAGATTTCTTCGCATTGAACGAAAACTGATTTCCCTCCCAGAAACAAAATCGGAGCCGCTGTTGCGGCTCCGATTTTTATTTTCTCATCTTTAAAAATTCCGCCCGCTCCCGCTGCAATTCCGTCAAGAGCTGTGCAGGTGTCCAAGCAGCGTTGGTTGGAGTCAGTACCGCCTTGCAGATAGGCGGAATACCGGCCTTTCGCAGTGCCCCCAGCAAACCGTCCAGCTTTTCCTGCCGGACACAAAGCACCATCATTGGTTCTGCCAGTGCAGCACCTGCATAATTACCGCCAGCAATGGGCAGCATAGCGATCTGGCCGATGGTTTGGTCGTATTCTTTAGGCTCTACCAACCGCATTTCTACATTTTCCACCATAGAAACCAGCCGAATTTTCGAGAGAACTTCCCCCTGTGAAATTTGAAACAGCAGCATTTTTCCGTCCATAGCGCACCTCCGATTTTTCTAAGCATACCATGTTTGCCCGGCTTTTACAAGGGGGCATTTGTCCGATTTTATCGGTAAAACCCCTAAATTTTCTGTTTTTTCTTTTTTGTTTTTATATCTTTCTCCAATTTTCCATCCAAGGGATTGACAGTTTTCTCCCCGTGTGCTAGGATAGCCAAAAATGAATCGCTTGATAGAGGTGCGAACTTCATCAGTACCCGGGAAAACGGTCAGGCAACCGTCCGGGGAAAGGGAACTTCGCCGAAGTGGCAAAGGCTGCCTGAGCCTTGGCCGCTGGTTCGTCAGAGAACATCTGCCGAACTGTCACAAATGCTTTTGTGGAGCGCTATCGACGGCAGTTGCAGATTTCTTCCTTCTCCTTTTCAGAAGAACAGGCAACACCCGCTAATGGATCGCTTGGCAAGGCGGTCCATTTTATTTTTTCAAAAAGAGAGGACAAACATTATGAAGAGAATCATCGCAATTGCCCTGGCACTGATTTTGGTGCTGCCCCTGTACGCTTGCTCCGGCAATGCCGCTTCCGGCGTGGAAGACGGTGTTCTGACCGTTGGCATGGAATGTACCTACGCCCCCTACAACTGGATGCAGTCTGACGACTCCAACGGTGCTGTTCCCATTTCCAATGTCCCCGGCTCTTACGCCAACGGCTATGACGTGATGATGGCAAAGAAGATCTGTGAAGCCAACGGCTGGAAGCTGGAGATCAAGAAGCTGGACTGGGACTCTCTGGTTCCCGCTGTTCAGAGTGGCCAGATCGACTGTGCCATCGCCGGCCAGTCCATGACTGCCAAGCGTGCCCAGCAGGTTGATTTTGCAGGTCCTTACCTCTATGCTTCTATCGTCTGCCTTGTAAAGGCCGACTCTCCCCTGGCCAACATCACCGGTATCTCCCAGCTGTCCGGTAAATGCACCTCCCAGCGTGGCACTATCTGGTACGATACCTGTCTGCCCCAGCTTTCCAATGTCAGCATCCAGAATGCTCAGGATACCGCTCCTGCCATGCTGCTGGCGCTGAACAGCGGCGCAGTGGATTTCGTCTGCACCGATATGCCCACCGCTCAGGGTGCTGTTATCGTCTACCCCGACCTGAAGATCCTGACCTTCACCGAAAATGACAAGTTTGATGTTTCCGAGGAGGATATCAACATCGGCATTTCCATCCGCAAGGGCAATTCCCAGCTACTGGAGTCCATGAACAAGGTGCTTTCTTCCATGACGGCTGACGATTTTGATGCTCTGATGGCCGAAGCCGCCAAGATCCAGCCCATCGGTGAATAAAAACGCACCCAAGGAGTAAGTTATGAACATTTTTGCAAAGCTGGCACAGGATATTTCTTCCCTATGGCAGAACTATGCCGGCCTGTACCTGAACGGCATCTGGAACACCCTCAGTCTTGCTACCCTTTGTACCGCCGTTGGCTGTATCATTGGTCTGATGTGCGGTGTCCTTAACACCATCCCCTACGCCCCCACAGACCCACTGCCCAAGAAGATCATCTTGAAGCTGATCCGCATTTTAAACCGGGTCTATGTAGAGATTTTCCGTGGCACCCCCATGATCTTACAGGCTGTGGTAATTTTCTATGGCCTTCCCTACTTTACCAACAACGCCCTGCGCTTCGACAACATCTGGCTATGTGCTTTTCTGGTGGTATCCATCAATACCGGTGCATATATGGCAGAGTCGGTTCGTGGCGGTATCCTTTCCATCGACCCCGGGCAGACCGAGGGTGCAAAAGCCATCGGCATGACCCACTGGCAGACCATGTGCCATGTGATCCTGCCCCAGACCCTGCACAACATTCTGCCCCAGATCGGCAACAACCTGATCATCAACATCAAAGATACTTCTGTGATGAGCATTATCGGATTTTCCGAATTTTTTGACATTCACAAAAGCGTCGTCGGCTCTACTTACCTCTATTTTCCCTCCGCCGCCATCGAAATGGCAGGTTATTTGACCCTGACCCTTACCGCCTCCGTTTTGCTGCGGCTGATGGAGAAGAAGATGGAAGGCAGCGCCAACTATGAACTGGTGCAGGAAGATCAGCTGGTGATGGCTGCTGGAACCTATTCCCACCCGGATAAGAAGGCTTTCCGGGAGCACAGCAAAGAATACAAGGAGGAAAAGTGATATGTCGATTTTACAGATCAAGCATCTGTCCAAGGCATTCGGCAGCCATGTGGTGCTGGAAGATGTGTCCTTTTCCGTGAACAAGGGAGATGTGATCTCCATTTTGGGCGCATCCGGTTCCGGCAAATCTACCCTTCTGCGCTGCATTAACCTGCTGGAAACCCCCACCTCCGGCCAGATCCTCTACCACGGCACCAATGTGGCCGACGGCAAGGTCAACGCCCCCCAGTATCGGGAAAAGGTAGGCATGGTGTTTCAGTCTTTCAACCTGTTCAACAATATGACCGTTCTGGAAAACTGCATGGTTGGTCTGACCAAGGTACGCAAGATCTCCAAGGCCGAAGCCAAGCAGAGCGCCATGAATTATCTGGAAAAGGTGGGCATGGCTCCTTATATCAACGCCCTGCCCCGGCAGCTGTCCGGTGGCCAGAAGCAGCGTGTGGCCATTGCCAGAGCTTTGGCCATGGAGCCGGAAGTGCTGCTGTTTGACGAGCCCACCTCCGCTCTCGACCCGGAAATGGTGGGCGAGGTGCTGTCTGTCATGCAGAACCTGGCGAAAGAAGGCATGACCATGCTGGTGGTGACCCACGAAATGGCCTTTGCCAGAGATGTCAGCTCCCGTGTGGTGTACATGAATCAGGGCCTGATCTGTGAAGAAGGCACGCCGGAGCAGGTTTTTGAGCATCCCCAGCGGCAGGAAACCAAGGATTTCCTGTCCCGTTTCCGCAGACAATAACATCAGTGGGTGTTGCGTTGCAACACCCACCTATTTTTCACATTTTTATATTGAATTATGTTGATAATTCAACATAGCTGTGCTATACTGTTCTTGGAAAGGAGCTGATTGTATGCCTAGGCAAAAAAAAGACGGCCGTTTTATCAATTACTACATCGACCGCAAGATTTATGAGCGTCTGGAACAATACGCCGAAGACAAAGCCCAGCCGGTCACCGCCGCATTGGAGCGAATTTTGGATGAGCATCTGACACGCTATGAAGCGGAATTGGCCACCCAAGTGCGCTACTGTCCCAATTGCCACGCTCTGGTGCACGCCATGCGCTGTCCCAACTGTGACCGCCGCTGGCTGGAGCCGCCCACCCCGGAGGATTTCTGCTTCTTGACAGAAAAAGATGGCCTCTGGGCTGGAATTTTGGAAGACTGCCTGCGGCAAAATGCCATCCCCTATTTGACCCAGGGAACTCTGGGTGCAGGCTTGACCGCCAAGCTGGGGACGCTTCGAGAAAAAACCAAGTTTTTCGTCCGTTATGCCTACTATGACCAGGCAAAAGATTTGGAGAACGAACTTTTTAACGCAGAAATATCTGATTTTGAGGAGGAAAATATATGAAGGTTTTAACACGCATAAAGCTGATGATCGTCGGGGCTATGCTGATTGCCCTCGGCCCAGGTCTAGCAGTGCTGGACACAGACTTTACAGATTTACTGCCCATCTGCTGGTTCATCGGTATTCCTCTATTTATTTACGGCATTTTTACCCCCAGCAGCAAGGTTCCTGCAAGTTCTGAAGATCTCCCCCAGAAAACCTGTCCTGAATGCGGCAAACAGCATGATTTTGACTTTCCTAAATGCCCCCACTGCGGTCATGACTATCAGGCAAAACAGGTCAAATGATAAAATCCCTCCGGCAGAGCCGGAGGGATTTCCTTTAGTTCTTAACAATCTATCTGCCACGAATACACTGCTGGCAGATGCAAGCCACAGCCCTCCGGCGAAGCCGGAGGGCTGTCCTTTTAGCTTTCAGCGATCTGCCTTGCCACGAATACGCCGCTGGCGGATGCGTGGGACAGAGAATGGGTGATGCCACTGCCGTCACCGATGATGTACAGGCCCGGATACCGGGATTCCAGCTTTTCGCTGACCTCCACTTCCATGTTGTAGAATTTCACTTCCACACCATAGAGCAGGGTATCATCGTTGGCCGTACCGGGGGCTACCTTATCCAGAGCGTAAATCATCTCGATAATGCCATCCAATATCCGCTTGGGTAGCACCAGGCTCAGATCGCCGGGAGTGGCGTTCAGCGTAGGTGTAATGAATGCTTCCTCAATGCGGTTGGGGGTAGAGCGGCGGCCACGGATCAGGTCGCCAAACCGCTGGACGATGACACCGCCGCCCAGCATATTACTCAGGCGGGCGATGGACTCGCCGTAGCCGTTGGAGTCTTTAAAAGGCTCGGAAAAATGCTTTGCCACCAACAGAGCAAAGTTGGTGTTCTCTGTCTGCTTGGCCGGGTCTTCGTAGCTGTGGCCGTTGACGGTGATAATGCCATTGGTGTTCTCGTTGACCACGGCTCCCTTGGGATTCATGCAGAAGGTACGCACCTTATCCCCATATTTGGCAGTACGATAGACGATCTTACTTTCATACAGTTCGTCAGTCAGGTGGGCAAAGACCGCCGCCGGAAGCTCCACCCGAACGCCAATGTCCACCCGGTTGGAGTGCGTGGGAATGTCCAGCTCTTTACAGGTGGTTTCCATCCACTTGCTGCCGCTGCGGCCCACGGATACAATGCACTGATCGCACTCATAGACGGCATCCTTGCAAATGACCTGATAGCCCTGCGCCAACGCCTTCAACGACTGCACGGGGGTATCAAAGAAGAACTGCACCTGATCTTTCAGGTGGTTATAGATGTTTTCCAGCACGATATAGTTGATATCCGTGCCCAGATGGCGGACGGAGGCATCCAAAAGATGCAGATCATTCTGGATACACAGGGTCTTAAATCTCGTTCCTGCGGTGGTGTAGAGTTTCGTGCCTTCGCCGCCGTGGCGCAGGTTGATCTCGTCCACATACTGCATCAGTTCCAGAGCCTTTTTCTTGCCGATGCGCTCGTAAAGCGTGCCGCCAAAATCGTTGGTGATATTATATTTTCCGTCAGAAAATGCACCTGCGCCCCCAAAACCGCTCATAATACTGCAACTTTTGCAGTTGATACAGCTTTTTACCTTGTCGCCGTCAATGGGACAGCGGCGCTTGCTCAAGGGGTGGCCTGCTTCAAATACCGCCACCTTCAAATCCGACTTCTTCTGCATCAGCTCGTAAGCAGCAAAAATGCCGCCGGGGCCTGCACCGACGATGATCACATCATATCTCATAGTGT
>CAYROJ010000014.1:0-20465 GCA_964425865.1 uncultured Oscillospiraceae bacterium
ATAAATCAGAACTCTATATGCTTTTTTGTGGTCTCACATCATTGACAAATGAACACTTGCAAATTCTTTTTAAGTTGTATATACTATATAAAAAGAAAGTTGCGATCATGCCACTGAAGAAATGGGGAAGAGCGTATGGGTTGTGCATTTGAGAAATATTTTGAGAAGCTGAGAGGGCAGCGTGTGGCTGTGTTGGGGCTGGGCGTCAGTAATCGTCCCCTGGTGCGGTTGCTGCTGGAATTTGGAGCAGATGTCATCGGCGGAGACAGAACACCCCGTGAAAAATTGGATGCAGAGGTGCTGGAACTGGAAAAGCTGGGTTGCAGGCTGTATTTGGGTGAAGATTTCTATAAAGACATGACCGCTAAGGTGGCCTTCCGTACCCCGGGAATGCATCCGGATAGTCCTGCGGTGCGGCATCTGCGTGAGGGCGGTGCGACGATCACCAGCGAAATGGGGGCATTCTTCCGGGTGTGCCCCTGTCAGATCATTGCAGTCACCGGCTCCGATGGAAAAACCACCACAACAACATTGATCTATGAAATGCTGAAAGCAGCCGGAAAGACTGTTTGGCTGGGCGGCAATATCGGAACACCTTTGCTAAGCTTGACCCATCAAATGAAAGAGGATGACTTTGCAGTGGTGGAGCTCAGCTCCTTCCAACTGATGGATATGGAGCAAAGCCCTGTCCGGGCAGTAATGACCAATCTTGCACCTAATCATCTGGATGTCCACAAGGATATGGATGAATATGTCAACGCCAAGAAAAATATTTTCACCCATCAGAGCAAAAACGGCCTGCTGGTGCTCAATGCAGATAATATGTTGACTGCGGAGTTTGCAGGCAACGGAACGACCCATTTCTTCTCCCGGAAAAAGGATGCATATGTCCATTTGGAAAATGGAGTCATTTATCGTGGCGGTGCTCCTGTGCTGAGACGGGAAGAAATATTGCTGCCCGGCGATCACAATGTGGAAAACTACATGGCTGCCATTGCTGCTGTGGAAGGCCTTGTCAGCGATGAACATATCCTACAGGTGGCGAAGAATTTTGGCGGCGTGGAGCACCGCATTGAACTGGTGCGGATCAAAGATGGAGTGCGTTTTTACAACGATTCCATTGCATCTTCTCCCAGCCGTACCATTGCTGGACTGCGATCCTTTCCGGAAAAGGTGCGGCTGATCGCCGGCGGCTATGACAAGCACATTCCTTATGATGTGCTGGGTCCCGAAATCTGCTGCCATGTGAAAAAACTATATCTGTGCGGTGCAACCGCAGATAAGATTCGACAGGCTGTGGAAAACACACCCATGGAACAGCCGGAAATTGTCGATTGTGGGGATTTTGATTCTGCTGTTTTGACGGCGGCCAGAGAAGCGGTAGATGGGGATGTGGTTTTGATGAGCCCTGCCTCGGCTTCTTTCGATTGCTTTAAAAACTTTATGGTGCGTGGCGATCATTTTAAAAAGCTGGTAAAGGAGCTATAATCTATGAAAATCACAAAAATAACAAAGCCTGCACGAAAGCTCCTGCCCCTTCAATATTGCGGCGCAGTGATCGTGGCAGCCGGTTCTGCCAGCCGCATGGAGGGAATCGATAAGGTGATGGCACCAATCGGCGGTGAGCCCATGATCGTTCGCACCGTGCGTAATTTCCAGGCGTGTGATGCGATCAAGGAGATCGTTGTGGTCACACGGCCGGATCTGATCGTGCCGATCATGGATCTGTGCCACGATTTTGATAAACTGCGGGCAGTTGTCGTGGGCGGCGACAGCCGTGCGGATTCTGTGAATATGGGACTGAATACCCTGTCGGAAAAAGTGAAACTGGTGGCGGTGCAGGATGGAGCCCGCCCCTTTGCCTCCTGGCAGTTGATCGACCGGGTAGTACGAACGGCGAATCATTATGGCGCAGCAGCCCCGGCAATTCCGGTGAAGGATACGATCAAGGTGGTGCAAGGAGGCCTTGTGAAGGCAACACCGGAGCGCAGCGCTTTGCGGGCGGTTCAGACACCGCAGGTCTTTGATTTTGATATTTTGCGTGGTGCACTCAGCCAGGCAAAGCTGAAAGAATGGAAAATCACGGATGATTGTTCAGCTGTGGAGCGCCTGGGTATGGAGGTGCGCATTGTAGAAGGGGACGAGCGGAATATCAAAATTACGACTCCCATGGATCTGAAAATTGCCCAGCTGTTGTTGGAGGAAGAAAAATGAGAATTGGTCATGGCTATGATGTGCATCGATTTGCAGAAAACCGGGCGTTGATATTAGGCGGTGTGGAAATTCCTTACCACCTGGGGCTGGACGGCCATAGTGATGCGGATGTCCTGCTGCACGCTGTGATGGATGCACTTTTGGGAGCGGCTGGCCTTCGGGATATTGGCTACCATTTTCCGGATACGGATATGCGTTATAAGGGTGCCAGCTCTTTGGCACTTTTAGGTTGCGTGGCGGAGAAAATTCGGGAAAAAGGCTATAAGGTGGGCAATATTGATGTGACCATGATCGCACAGAAGCCGAAGCTGAAGGATCATATCCCTCAGATGCAGGAAAATATCGCCCGGCAACTGGCGGTTGACATTGATCGGGTGAATGTAAAGGCCACAACAGAGGAGGGTCTGGGCTTTACCGGAAATATGGAAGGCCTTTCCTGCCATGCAGTGTGCCTGTTGGAAGAAATTGGCTGATATGGATCGTCGCCGTAAATCTATAAAAATCCTGTTTGGACTATATGGCCTGATGATGCTTTGGCTGCTGCTTTTTCGGCGGATCGGAAGCAATCATGGGCAGCCCGGGCTGAATTTAGAGCCGCTGGATACGGTGAAACGGTATTTGTGGGTGCTGCAACACAGCACCATAGCTGCGCAGCGGCAGTGGGCGAGCGCCAACTTGCTTGGAAATGTGGGGCTGTTTTTGCCATTTGGGATCTTTCTTCCTCTGCTTTTTCAGTCTATGAAACATTTTTGGCGTTTCCTGCTGTGTGCGACGCTGAGTGTTTTGACAGTGGAGCTGCTGCAACTGCTGACCGGGCTGGGTGCTTGCGATGTGGATGACCTGATCTTAAATCTGGCCGGAGCGATAGCAGGCTGGTGGGTTTGGAAAATTGGGGCGAAAAGGTCGCCTGGGAAAAAACAATAAAGAACAAATTTCCCCTCCCGGACATAGATTAGTCCGGGAGGTTTTGTCGTATGAACATGGATTGTATCACATTTCGTTCTATTACGCCTGCCCAGCGTGCCCAACGGGTGCTTCGTCGGGGAGGGGTTGATGCGGCCTTGCAGCGGACACCACGGCAGATGGAAGCACGGGGCTGCGGCTATTGCCTGCGGATCCGCTCTGCAAATCGGGAAATGGCGTTGTCGTTGCTGGAACAGGCGAATATTACTTTCGGGAACGTCTATCATTTGGATAACGGAGAGAGGGTGGCACCATGATTTATTTGGACAATGGGGCTACCTCCTTTTATAAACCGCCTGCCGTGCGGCAGGCGGTGATGCGTGCCATGGAGCGATGTGCAAATCCGGGACGGGGCGGATATTCAGCAGCAATGGAAGCAGCGGAAACGGTGTACCGGTGTCGCGAAACCGCAGGAAAAATGTTCTCCTGTGACCCGGAGCAGGTAGTGTTTACCTCCAACTGTACCCATGGCTTGAATATTGCCATTGGAACTTTAGTAAAGCCCGGGGCAAAGGTGCTGATTTCCGGCTTTGAGCATAACGCAGTGACCAGACCGCTTCATCAGAGAAAGGCGCAGCTGCACATTGCAGGACGAAAGCTGTTTGATTGGGAGAATACCCTGTCGGAGTTTGAGGATGAATTGAAAAAGGGAATGGATGCGGCGGTGTTTACTCACTGTTCCAATGTTTTTGGCTATATTTTGCCGGTAGAGCAGATGGCAGAGCTTTGCAGGCAGTATGCAGTTCCATTTGTGGTAGATGCCGCCCAATCTGCCGGAACACTGAAAGTGGATCTGAGAAAATGGGGGGCAGATTTTATTGCAATGCCGGGGCATAAAGGGCTGCTGGGTCCTCAGGGTACGGGACTGCTGCTGTGTAACCGCCTACCGGAGCCTATGCTGTGCGGTGGAACAGGAAGTCAGTCCATCCAGCAGGAAATGCCGGACTACCTGCCGGATCGGGCGGAGGCAGGGACGCTGAATGTTCCGGGTATTGCCGGATTAAACGCCGGAATGCGGTATGTAAATCAAATCGGGATAGAGAAGATCCTGCACAGGGAGCAACTACAGGTTGCCACCTGCGCTAAAGGCTTGAAAAAACTGGGCTTTCGTGTGTTTGAAGGCGATCACCAGGGAGGAACGATCAGCTTTGTACCCAGTATGGATTGTGAAGAGGCAGCCACCCGTCTGGCAAAGCAGGCCATTGCAGTGCGGGCGGGATTGCACTGTGCACCGCTGGCTCATGAGTCTGCCGGTACGCTGGACACCGGTACCGTGCGCCTGAGTTTTGGCCACGAGACAAGCACGGCGCAGACGACAGCTTTTTTGCAAAAAGCAGCAGGATTGCGTTAAAAATGTACAAAATATTTTTCCGTTTTCTATTGCCATTGCCAGCAAAATCCGTTATAATGGATAAAATAATAGGGCGAGTATCCATATCCCCTGTTTTTGACACAGATACGGAAGCAAAGGACGGTGAGCGTTCTATATGGACTTATACAATACCGTGATCAATGAGCTGACCAATATGCAGTGGTCAGACTATTTGGATATTATCCTGGTGGCGTATTTAATTTACAGGCTGCTGCCGCTTTTGCGCTCTGCCGGATCGATGAAGATCGTTCGGGCTGTTTTGCTGGTATTTGTGGTATTCTGGTTGACAGATATTCTAAATATCTATACCATGCATTTCCTGCTGGAGCAGATGATGTCGGTGGGCTTGATCGCCTTGGTGATCCTTTTCCAACCGGAACTGCGCAGAATTCTGGAGCATGTGGGCAATGTGAAGTTTGGCAAGCTCTTGGGCATTGAAAACAGCCACGGGCAGGAGTATGATGCGGTCATCACCCAAACGGTCATCGCCTGTGAGCAGCTGAGCCGTGATCGCATGGGTGCGCTGATCGTATTTTCCAGAGACAATGAGCTGGAGGAATATTGCAGAACCGGCACAACGGTGGATGCGCAGGTTTCGGAGCAGCTGCTTCGTAATATTTTCTTTGTGAAAGCGGCATTGCATGATGGCGCAGTCATCGTCCGCAATGGCCGGGTGGCTGCCGCCGGATGCGTGCTGCCGCTGTCAGACAGTATGCGCTTGAGTGCGGATCTGGGCACACGCCATCGTGCCGGCGTGGGTATCAGCGAGGTTTCCGATGCTGTGGTGGTCATCGTTTCGGAAGAAACGGGTACCATCTCTGTGGCAGTGGGAGGGATGCTGAAAAGGCATTTGGCCCCTCAGATGCTGGAACGCCTGCTCCGGACGGAATTGATGCCGGATGAGGAAAATCAGCAGGAAGGTCTGATGGATAAGTTGCGCCAGAAACTGCACAAAGGCAGCAAGGGAGGGAGCAAGCAGTGAAGAATAAGGTTTTGACATTGCTCCTTTCGCTGACGATCTCCTTTGGCCTGTGGCTGTATGTGGTGACAGTCATCAGCCCGGAGTCAGAGCATACCTACTACAACATTCCCGTGGAGCTGGTGGGCGTGGATAGCCTGGATGCTCGTGACCTGATCATGGTTTCCGACACCAAGGGACTGAAAATGAATTTGACTCTCAAGGGAAAGCGTTCTGACTTGAATAAGATCACAAGTGCGAATATTACCATTCTTGCGGATCTTTCCAAGATAACCCACCCGGGAGAGCATCAGCTTAAATGTGATATTTCCTTCCAGTCCGGCTCGGCAGAGGTGCTGGCAAAGGATCCGGAGTATATTTCTGTAACGGTTGCCCAGCAGGAGACAAAGACCATTGATGTAAAGCCGATTTACACGGGCACTGTTTCCAGCGGCTATGAAGCGGACACAGACAATGTTATGCTGGATCACCAAACGGTGACAGTAAAGGGTCCCAAGGATATTGTTGAGCAGATCTCCTATGCAGGCATCAATGTGGATCTGAACGGTAAAATGACCATGCTGGATGGTATCTATCCGCTGACCCTCTACGGCATCAACGGCCAGCCCATGATCAATACGCAGTATGTCACCTCCAATGTTACGGAGGTTCGTGCCATTGTGCAGATCAACAGGGTCAAGAAAGTTCCTCTCCAGTTCCTGCTCAATTATGATCACAGCGGCCTGCAGGAGGGAATGGTGACTCTGTATCCTCAGGTGGAGACAGTGACCTTGATCGGCACGGAAGAGTCCCTTGCAAAAGTGGATGACAAGCTGGTCTTTACCATTGACCTGAGTCAATACAAAGCAACGACCACGGAAACACTGGTTGCGGATCTGCCGGATGGCGTACATTGCAAGGAAGAGATCACAGTTCATATTCAAATTCCTGAGATGGGCACCAGAGCCATCACAGTCAGCAACTATTTGCTGGAAAATGTGCCCGGCGGGCTGGATATTCAGGTGAACGGTACAACAGAAATTGAAATCTGGGGGCCGCAGGATATTTTGTCCAGACTGACTTCGGAGGATGTGCTTGGCATCGTGGATTGCACAGATGTAAACATTAGCAGCGGCTATGCACCGGTGAAGTTTATCATGCCCGGATTTGAGTATTTGCAGCTGAGCACTGATTGGGCCAATGTTTTTGTTTCCGTGCAGCAGCATGCTCAGGATATGCCGTAAGTATGGAACAGATCGTTCGTGTTCGTCGGCTGCTGCCGGATGGAATGGCAGAGGTGATCCGGGTGCGGGAAAGTGCCTGCTCCGGCGATTGCCATCAGTGCGCCGGTTGCGGTGCGGCGCAGGAAAAATTGATTTTACAAGCAGATAATTCTATTAACGCCCAGCCCGGGGATATGGTGACCATCGTGTCGGATTCTGCCCCGGTGCTGAAAGCGGCGGCGGTGCTGTATCTGCTTCCACTGGCGTTGTTTTTTACAGGGTATTTGCTGGGACACCAGCTGTGGGGGAGCGGAATACTGGCAAGCGTTGTTGCCTTTTTTGGAGGGCTGATCCCAATTGTCTGGTATGACCGGCACTTAAAAAAGAAGAGAATCGTATATCGCATTACAGCATTTGCGGGAGAAAACAATTGCTGAAAAGGAGAGAAAAAGGGGATAATGGAATTGATCAAAAGCATGACCGGCTATGGCCGAGCCGTGGAAACAGTCAATGGACGGCAGTTTACGGTTGAGATTCGGTCGGTAAACAATCGGTATTTGGATTGCAGTGTGAAACTTCCCAGAAGCCTGTCCTTTGGCGAGGAAGCTGTGAAGCAGGCAGTGAAAAACGCCATTTCCCGTGGTAAGGTGGATGTGTTTGTAACCGTCCATTCCGAAGGCGGCGTGGAGGCCACGGTTACATTGAATACCGCTGTGGTGGAGGGCTATCTTTGTGCCATGCAGCAGATGGTTCAGAATTATCCTGTGAAGGATGACATCAGCGTGTCTTTGCTTTCGAGAATGCCGGAGGTATTCTCCGTTGAAAAGCCGGAGGTGGATGAAGATGCCCTGCTGTCTGACCTGATGGGTGTGGTTGCCCAAGCTCTGGAGAGCTTCGATGCCATGCGCACCACGGAGGGCAAGGCGTTGGAAAATGACCTGCGCAGCCGTGGCCAGACCATTAAAGACCTGGTGTCGCAGGTGGAAGCAGGCAACGCCCAGACAGTGGTGGACTATCGCCAGCGGCTGGAGAATAAGCTGAAAGAGGTGCTGGCCTCTACATCCATTGATGAAAGCCGCATTTTGACGGAGGCAGCTATTTTTGCAGATAAGGTAGCAGTGGATGAAGAGACAGTTCGTCTTCGCAGCCATTTGAAACAGATGGGCGATATGCTGACTGCCGGCGGTGCCGTGGGCAGAAAACTGGATTTCCTGTTACAGGAGATGAACCGGGAGGCCAATACCATCGGCTCCAAGTGCACGGATGTGCGTTTGGCCCGTATTGTGGTGGAAATCAAAGCTGAGCTGGAAAAAATTCGGGAGCAGACCCAGAACATCGAGTAAGAGGTAGAAAGATGAAACTCATTAACATCGGTTTCGGCAGTATGGTCTCGGCATCTCGGGTGCTGGCTGTGGTTGCGCCGGATTCGGCACCGATCAAGCGTGTGGTTCAGGATGCAAGAGATCGCGGAATGCTGATCGATGCTTCCTACGGCCGTAAGACCAAAGCCGTTGTGCTTATGGATACAGATCATGTGATTTTATCTGCCATTGCCCCGGATGGAATTGCTGCCCGGTGGGAGGACAAGCAGGAGCCTGAAAACGAGGAGGCGGAACAATGAAAGGACATCTTTTCGTGATTTCCGGTGCATCCGGCGTTGGAAAAAGCACCATTTTAAAGCAAGTCATGGCATTGATGCCGGAGCTTCAATTCTCCGTCTCTGCTACCAGCCGTGCCCCCAGACCGGGAGAAACCAATGGCGTGCAGTATTTCTTTGTTACAGAAGACGCTTTCAAGCAGATGATCAAACAGGGTGCTTTTGTGGAGTATGACTACCACATGGGCAACTACTATGGTACCTTGACTTCTGAGATCATCAATAAGACCAAAAGCGGTGCCATGCTTTTGGATATTGAGCCGGTGGGCGCTTTGCATGTGCGGGATATTTTCCCGGAAGCGACGCTGATCTATATCGCTCCTCCTTCTCTGGAAGTGCTGGAGCAGCGGCTGCGTGGCCGCAATGATACCTCCGAGGAGCAGATGAAGCTGCGCAAGGAGCGTGCCGCCTGGGAAAGCACCCAGATGGAAAAATATGACTATGTTGTTGTCAACGATGTCCTGGAAGAGAGTGTGCAGAAGGTGCTACATATCATCCGGGAAGAGATGAAAAACTAATTTTTGGAGGAAAAGTAGTATGTTGTATCCCCCCGTAGCGGATATGCTGAAAAATGTAGGAAGCCGTTATTTGCTGGTCAATGTGGTTGCCCAGCGTGCCCGGCAACTGGCAAGTGAGGCTGAGGAACAGGAAATTGAACTGGAGAAAAAGCCTGTTACCATGGCCGTCTGGGAAGTGGCTGAAGGCAAACTGGCTGCAAGCCTGAAAGAAGAGTATATGCGCTAAAAGGAAGGGAGGGGTTGTCATGATTGCAAAAATTGCCGTTGCTGCGGCTACTTTTGCCATTGACAAGCCCTATTCCTATCGCATCCCGGATGGGGTGTGCCTGCAGCCCGGTGTTCGGGTGCAGGTACCCTTTGGCCGGGGCAATCGCCGGACAGAGGGGGTCATTTTGACTGTGGAGCCCGGTGATGACGAGAAATTAAAGACCATAGACCTACTCCTGGATGAAGAGCCTGTACTGACGCAGCAGATGCTGCGTCTTGCGGCGTTTATGCGGGAGCGTTATTTTTGTACGGTTTATGAGGCACTGCGTGCCATGCTGCCCACTGGAATGAATTTTAAAGCCAGAAACCAGATCGCATTGACCGAAGATCGCAGCTGGAAGGAAAAGAATGTTCGCCAGGCTGATGCGCTGGCATTGCTGTGTTTTTTGGAAGATTTGGGCGGGGAAGCGGATGAGGATACCCTTGCCAAGGCCATGCCGGAAACGGACAAATTGGAAGCTGCCTTAAGTTATTTATTGCGCAAAAAATGGATCAATGCACAAACGGACTTCTTGCACAGGATCGGTGATAAGCAAGAGCAAATTGCTACCCTTGCCGCATCTGTGGAGGAAGCCATGGAATTTGCCGCCCATCGGCCGAAATCTGCGGCCTTGCAGCGTTCGGTACTGGAGCTGCTTTGCTCGCTTGGGACGGTGTCGGTGAAGGAATTGTGCTACTTTACCGGTGCAAAACCGGCAACGGTGCGCCGTTTGGCAGATTTGGGATATGTGACCCTTTCCCAACGGCCGGTGCTGCGCTGTCGGGAGATCCGCCCGGCGAAGATCGAAGGCCCGCTGACACTGAATGAGGAGCAGAGCATTGCCTTTGAAGGTCTGAAAGAACAGATGCAGCAGCAAAAGCCGGGCTGTGCCTTGCTCTATGGCGTGACCGGATCGGGCAAGACGGCGGTGTATTTAAAGCTGATCAGGCATACCCTGGAGCGGGGGAAGGCAGCACTTTTGATGGTGCCGGAAATTGGATTGACCCCCCAATTGCTGAGCCTTTTGGCAGGACATTTTGGGGATACCGTGGCGGTGCTGCACAGTAGCCTGACCATGGCTGAGCGGTATGACCAGTGGAAGCGGGTCCGAAACGGAGATGCCCGGGTGATCGTGGGCACACGCTCTGCCATCTTTGCCCCCAGCGAAGAATTGGGATTGATCATTCTGGATGAAGAACAGGAACATTCCTATAAATCGGAAAACAGCCCCCGGTACTCAGCCAAGGAAGTGGCCTTATGGCGAGGAGTAAAGGAAGGGGCGCTGGTACTGCTCGGTTCTGCGACCCCGAGCATCGAAACCATGTACCATGCAAAGCAGGGCCATTATCGGCTTTATCAGCTGAAAAACCGCTACAATGGAAAACAGCTGCCCCATGTGACCATGGTGGATATGCGTGAGGAATTGCAGCAAGGCAACGACACCAGCTTCAGTCTGGATTTGCGAGAAGCCATCATGGATACCCGCCGGGCGGACAAGCAGGCAATCCTGTTTTTGAACCGCCGGGGCAACAGCCGTGCGCTGGTGTGTGTGGATTGCCGCCAGGCACCGGAATGCCCTCGTTGCAGCGCAAGACTGACATACCACAGTGCCAATGAGCGGCTTATGTGCCACTATTGCGGCTATTCTCAAAAGGCTAGCAGCCGCTGTGGCTGTGGCGGCAGGCTAAAGCCCATTGGAACAGGAACGCAGAAGGTACAACAGGAACTTCTGGAACTGTTTCCGGATATGGAAATAGCCAGGATGGATGCTGACACCGTCACCGCCTCCAACACCCATGAGGATATTCTGCGCAAATTCCAGCAGGAGCATATCCCGGTGCTACTGGGCACGCAGATGGTGGCCAAGGGCCTCAATTTGCCGGATGTGACTTTGGTCGGCGTTTTGGATGGAGATCTGAGTCTCTATTCCGGCTCTTACCGGGCGGCGGAGACAACTTTTAATATGCTGACCCAAGTGGTGGGGCGAGCCGGGCGGGGCACCAGCAGCGGACAGGCCATTATTCAGACTCTGGTGCCGGAGCATCCGGTGCTGGCTTTGGCGGCCAAGCAGGATTACGACGGCTTTTATGAGCTGGAGATCGGTCTGCGGAGAATGCTCAACAATCCGCCCTTTGCAGATATAGCCCAGGTGCTGTTTGTGGGGCAGGAGGAGCAGCAGGTGCTGCGCAGTGCGGCAAAGCTTCGGGACAGCCTGATCGCCTGCTTGAAGCTGCCGGACTATAAAAATGAACAATGCACGGTGCTGGGGCCGGCCCCATGCCCTGTGCCGAAAATCAACTATAATTTCCGTTACCGTTTGACACTGCGCTGCTCCATGACACGGCCACTGCGTCTGCTGCTGGCTCATTTGCTGCAACAGTTTGGCAAGGACGGCGGCAATCGGGGCGTAAATGCCTTTATCGATGTGAACGGATACGATGGATAAGGAGAGAAAGATATGGGACTGCGTAAAATTCTGACGGACAAGGACCCTGCTCTGCACAAGGTGTGCAGACCTGTTGCTGACTTTGATAAGCGACTGCACAAGTTGCTCGATGATATGCGTGAAACGCTCATTGATTCTAACGGTGTGGGTCTGGCTGCGCCCCAGGTGGGCATTCTGCGCCGGGTTGTAGTGGTGGATGTGGGTGACGAGATTTTGGAGCTTGTAAACCCCGAGCTGCTGGAAACAGACGGTGAGCAGGAAGGTGCCGAGGGCTGCCTGTCCGTGCCCGGTAAGTACGGTCTGGTGAAGCGCCCCTATTGGGCAAAGGTACGTGCCCAGGATCGGGACGGTAACTGGTTTGAAGTGGAAGGTGAGGAGCTGATCGCTCGTTGCTTCTGCCACGAGATCGATCATCTGGACGGTATTTTATATACTCAGGTGATGGAACGGTTTTTGACAGAAAAAGAACTGGAAATGGATTAAAATAGACCAGGGGGGAAGACCGATGCGTGTTGTTTTTATGGGTACGCCGGATATTGCGGCCACTTGCCTAAATAAGATATTGGAAGACGGCTTTGAGGTGGTAGGCGTCTATACCCAGCCGGATCGCCCGAAGGGGCGGGGAATGAAAATGGTCTTTTCTCCTGTGAAGGAATTGGCTGTTTCCAAGAACATTGCTGTATACCAGCCGGAAACCTTTAAGGAGGATGAGGCGGTAGAGCAACTGCGTGCATTGCGGCCGGATGTGGTGGCTGTGGTAGCCTACGGCCGAATTCTGCCCCAGCGGGTGCTGGATATTGCACCCAAAGGCTGTATCAACATCCATGCCAGCGTTTTGCCTCAGTATCGCGGTTCTGCTCCCTATCAGTGGGCTGTGCTGGACGGATTGAAGGAAACCGGTGTTTCTGCCCAGTTTATGTCGCTGGGTGTGGACG
This sequence comes from uncultured Oscillospiraceae bacterium, assembly GCA_964425865.1. Lineage (GTDB taxonomy): Bacteria > Bacillota > Clostridia > Oscillospirales > Oscillospiraceae > Faecousia. Next base: position 12,534 of record CAYROJ010000014.1, read on the forward strand.
AGGGAGATGTGATCGGTGTTGCGAAAACAGCCATTGGCGAGAATGAAACTGCCGGTCAGCTGCTGGATCGTCTGGCCATTCTGGGTGCGCAGCTTCTAAGTGAAACGCTGACCAAAGTGGGAAATGGCACCGTTGCTGCAACTGCTCAGGATCATGAAAAGGCTACCTTTGCACCGATGCTGAATAAATCCATGTGCCCTATCGACTGGACAAAAACTGCCCAGCAAGTCCACGACCATGTGCGTGGACTAAATCCCTGGCCCACTGCAACGGCCACCATTGGCGGCACTTTCTTTAAAATTCATGAAACCGTACTGGCCGAGGGCAGCGGTGTACCCGGTGAAATTCTGGGCTTGACCAAAACCGGCCTGCGCATTGCCTGTGCAGAAGGTGCGGTGGAAATTCGTGTATTGCAGGCCGAGGGCGGCAAGCGAATGGCAGCACCGGACTATTTCCGGGGACATCCGCTGGAGGTGTGACCATGGGCGCCAGAGAAACGGCCTTAAATGTGCTTATTGGCAGCCGCCAGGAGGGGGGCTGGTCCAATGGCTTGCTGAAAAATGATATTCAACGGGATCGGCTGGACAAGCGGGATGCTGCCCTGGCCACCCGGCTGTGCTATGGCGTGCTGCAAAACCGCTATAAGCTGGATTTTTATTTGCAGCAGCTTTTGACCGGAAAGGTAAAAAGCTTGCACCCGGTCATTCGTGATATTCTTCATCTGGGCCTGTACCAGCTGTATGAGATGGATCGGGTTCCGGAGTCTGCTGCTGTCAATGAGTCGGTTGATCTGGCAAAAAAGTACTGCCCTAAGCAGCGATTTGCTCCCGGCCTTGTCAATGGCGTTCTGCGCAATGCCATTCGGCAGGTGGACAGCATCCAACAGCCTACCGGCTGGCAGGAGAAATACAGTCACCCCCAGCCGCTCATCGATTTGCTGAAAAGCTATGTGGGCAAAGAGCGTATTGAGCCCATGCTGAAGGCCAATAACGAAGTGCCTGATACGGTGGTGCAGGTCAATACCCTGAAAATCTCCACCCAGGCTTTGCAGCAGCGGCTGGAAGGGGAGGGCGTTTGCGTCCGAAGCCATGGATGGATGAACGATTGCCTTGTGCTGTCTGCCACGGGCAATCTGGAAAATCTGCCTTCTTTCAAAGAAGGCCTGTTCTATGTGCAGGATTGTGCGGCTAAGCTCAGCGTGCTCTGCGCTGCGCTGCCCAAGGAAGATATTCAAGTGTTGGACTGCTGTGCTGCCCCCGGCGGAAAAAGCTTTGCTGCAGCCATTGCTATGGAGGGGAAAGGACAAATCACTTCCTGCGATGTTTATGACCATAAGAAGGAATTGATCGCTGCCGGTGCCCGACGAATGGGAATTGCAAATTTGATGGCGAGGAAACAGGATGCCACCAAATTTGTACCTCAATGGGAAGAGAAAATCGATGTGGTGATTTGTGATGTGCCCTGCTCCGGCTACGGTATTATCCGCAAAAAGCCGGATATTCGCTATAAAAATTTGAAGGAAATGGAAAGCCTGCCTGCTTTGCAGCAGAAAATTCTGGAAAATCAGGCTCGCTATGTGCGCCCGGGCGGCGTGCTGATCTATTCGACCTGCACTCTGGTTCGTGCAGAAAACGAAGGCGTGGTAGAAGCGTTCCTGAAAAACCACCCGGACTATTTTTTGGAGCCTCTGCAATTGCCTGCACCGCTCCCGAAGAACGAAACGGGAATGCTGGCACTTGTGCCGGGAGAGTTTGACACGGACGGCTTCTTTATTGCAAGACTGCGGAGGAAATTATGCACATAAAATCCATGACGCTGCCCGAAATGACAGCCTATTTTAAGGATATGGGATTGCCTTCTTTTCGGGCAAAACAGGTGTATGGGTGGCTGCACAAGGGCGTGGGTAGCTACGATGAAATGACGAATATTCCCCAGACCCTGCGTCAGCAGCTGCAACAGGAAAGTCCGCTGTATGTACCTCAAGTGGTGCGCAAGCAGGAGTCTCAGCTGGATGGCACCATAAAGTACCTGTGGCGGCTGTCCGACGGCAACTGTGTGGAAACGGTGCTCATGCGCTATCATTATGGCAATACAGTATGTATTTCCACGGAAGTTGGCTGCCGCATGGGTTGCGCATTCTGCGCTTCTACCATCGGGGGCCTGGTGCGGAAACTGGAGCCCTATGAAATGCTGGACGAGGTGCTCTTTACCCAGATCGATTCCGGATTGCCCATCAGTCACATCGTGTTGATGGGCATTGGAGAGCCATTGGACAATTTTGATAATGTTATGCAGTTTTTGCAGCTGGTCAACAGCCAAGAGGGAATGAATATTTCCATGCGGCATATCAGCCTGTCCACCTGTGGCCTGGTGCCGAAGATCGATGAACTGGCAAAACTGCACTTGCAGCTGACACTGTCTGTTTCGCTGCATGCACCCAATGATGCCATTCGGGATACGATCATGCCTGTGAACAAGGCCTATCCCTCTCAGGAATTGATCGATGCCTGTCGGCGCTATTATGCTGCCACTTCTCGGCGGATTTCCTTTGAATATGCCATGATCGACGGAGTCAACGACCGGGAAGAGGATGCAAAGGAATTGCTGCGGCGGTTAAAGGGATTGCCGGCTCATTTTAATTTGATCCCGTTGAACCATGTGGAGGAGAGCCCATTAAAGCCAAGCTCAAAAAAAGCGGTGGCTCGCTTTCAGCAGGTTTTGGAAGAAGGTGGTGTCACCGCCACCGTGCGTCGCACTTTAGGCGGCGACATCGATGCTTCTTGCGGCCAGCTACGGAGAAAAGAGGCCAAGAAAGCGGAATAAATGCTCTGAAAGGGGAATGATAGCTCATGCAAAGTTGGGGTATTACGCATCCGGGGTGTGTTCGTTCACAAAATCAGGATGCTTTTATCAGTGAACAATTGGATGAAAAGACGACCTTAGCAGTGGTCTGCGACGGCATGGGCGGCGCCAAGTCCGGCAATGTGGCCAGCTCTTTGGCGGTGGAGGTATTTACTCAGGAGATCCATAATTCCTGGCGGCCCGGAATGCATCAGGAGGATGTGGACAATATGCTGCGCAGTGCTATTAAACTGACCAATTACGCAGTGTTTGACCAGTCCCGCCAGTTTGTGGACTTTGCAGGTATGGGTACAACTTTGGTGGCTGTATTGGCAGAGGACAGCCGGGTTACTTTGGTCAATGTGGGCGACAGCCGTGGCTACCATGTAACGGCAGACGGAATACGGGCAGTGACACAGGATCATTCCATTGTCCAATTGATGATCGACCGCGGAGAGCTGACAGCAGAGGAAGCAAAGATCTATCCCGGCAAGAACCTGATCACCCGTGCCATCGGCACGGATGAAACCGTGGAATGTGATCTGTTCCATCTGGAGCTGGCTGAAAATGAGTGGGTCTTGCTGTGCAGTGATGGACTGTCAAATTTGGTAGATGAGCAGGAGATCCTGTTTGAGGTAGTGCATGGCGCTCAGCGAGAGAAATGCTGCCAGAGATTGTTGGAGATTGCCCTGAATCGGGGCGCACCGGATAATGTGACCTGTCTTCTGTTGCAGTTGTAACCGGGCGAAAAGGAGCGCTGTTTATGGATCGATATATTGGACAGCTGCTGGATAACCGATATGAAATCTTAGAGGTGATCGGTTCCGGCGGAATGGCTGTTGTATACAAAGCTCGCTGCCACCGGTTGAACCGCCTGGTTGCGATCAAAATATTAAAAGACGAAAACCTTGAGGATGAAGATTTTTGCCGCCGCTTTCACCAGGAAAGCCAGGCGGTAGCAATGCTCAGCCACCCAAACATTGTGTCAGTCTATGATGTGTCCAGCACAGAGGAGCAGGACTACATTGTTATGGAGCTGATCGACGGTATCACCCTCAAACAGTATATGGAGAAAAAAGGTGTGCTCAGTTGGCGGGAGACGGTCCACTTTGCCACCCATATTGCCCGTGCATTGGACCATGCCCATAGAAAAGGACTGGTGCACCGGGATATAAAGCCCCACAATGTGATGGTGCTGAAGAACGGCTCTGTAAAAGTGGCCGATTTTGGCATTGCCCGTATGATGGAAAGCAATAACACCATGACCAAAGAGGCTCTGGGATCGGTGCACTACATATCCCCGGAGCAGGCCAAGGGCGGCCGGGTGGACAACCGGTCGGATCTGTATTCGTTGGGTGTTGTGATGTATGAAATGATCACAGGCCGTACTCCTTACGATGGAGAGTCCCCGGTGGCGGTGGCCATTCAGCATATCAACGGCGGCGCACCCCGTCCTTCTACCATCAATCCGACCATTCCCAAGGGATTGGAACAGATCATTATGAAGGCCATGGCCCACGATCTGCAGGATCGATATATCAGCGCCATGGCACTGTTGGAAGATCTGGATGCGTTTCGAAAAAATCCTGATATTCGATTCCAAACGGTGGAGTTGCCCCTGGTGCCGGAGCGCAGGCCGGATCTGCATATCCACTCCGTTCAGCCCAACGGCGACACTGCTGGTGAACAGCCAATCGGTGAACGCACTGCACGGCAGGAAGCCGGTTGGAATGTACAGCGCCAAAATGCAGCCAATCAGGAAGATCCCTTTGAAGAAGAAAACGCCAAAAAGGACAAGACAGCTACACTGGCCGTTATCTTTTGTTCCATAGCGGCTATTGTTGCCATTATAGTTTTTATGATTTTGCTGACGGAGGAGGATCTGTTCTCTCTGCGTCATCCTTCGGGAAACAGTACCGTGGTGGAACAGATGAGCTCCACAGCCGAAGAAAAGCCGTATTTCAAGCCCTCTGCTTCCACGGAAGGTAATCAGCTCGAGGCGGTACAGACTGCACAAAAAGAAACAGACTGGCTGCCTCAGATCAAGCAGGTCGAGATGCAGAAACTTGTGGATCTGACCCGGCAACAGGCTGAGCAAATTCTGGAAGCCCAGGGGTTCACAGAAGTGGAATGGGTGGAACAGGAAAAAATGATCCCTGCCGGGACAGTCATCGGTCAGAGCGTTGAACCGGGAGAAATGGTGGCAGTGACCGAGAAGCTGCGCATTACCTGTGCTGCAGGAGCAGTTTCTATGGATTGCACTTTTTATCTGCCTTTTAAAACGGAAACCTATTATCTGACCCTTATGCTGGATGGACGGCCGGTGGTGCTGGAGCAGCCCATGCAGACCAATCGGACTACGGCGACATTTCAGCTTTGTGGTAAGGGAAAGCAGACTTGTCAGCTTTATATCGATGGAGAACTATATCAAACTTTAACGGTGGATTTTGATGCGTATGCAGGAAAATGAGAGAAAAATAGGCCGCATTCTTCGCTCTTTAAGCGGATTTTACGATGTACAGACGGAGAATGGTACGGTGACTTGCCGTGGCCGGGGACATTTGCGCCGTGGTACGGAAAGCCCCTTGACCGGGGATATGGTGGAAATATCCATAGAGCGTGGCAAGGGAATGGTCGAAAAAGTATTGCCAAGAAAAAACTGCTTTGTCCGCCCTGCGGTGGCGAATGTGGATATTCTGGTGGTGCTTGCTGCCAATGTCAATCCGGTGACAGAACCTTTCCTGATCGACCGGGTGGCGGCCATTGCCGGCAACCAAAGCGTCGATGTCTGCATTTGTGTCAATAAATGTGACCTTGATCCGGGATTGGATCTGGCAAATATCTACCGCCATGCAGGGTTTACCGTTATCCAAACCAGTGCCGAGACCGGTGAGGGTGTGGAAGAACTTCGCAAGCTCCTGCAGGGAAAGCTGGCGGCCTTTACCGGAAATTCCGGTGTAGGCAAGAGCAGCGTTTTAAACCGCCTTTCTCCGGAGCTGGCGTTGGCCACCGGAGAAGTGTCCGAAAAGCTGGGCCGTGGGCGCCACACCACACGCCATGTGGAACTGTATAAGCTGGATGAGAATACCTATGTAGCGGATACTCCCGGTTTTTCTTCTTTCGATACCGACCAGATGGAAGTGATATTAAAGGAAAACCTTCAATATGCGTTCCCGGATTTTGCACCTTATGTGGGTACTTGCCAATTCAGAGACTGCACCCACCGCAAAGAACCGGGCTGCGCTGTTCGCTCGGCACTGGAAGCGGGAGAAATCGAGGCAACTCGTTACGATAGCTATCTGCGCCTGTATGAAAAGGCCAGCCAGATCAAACTTTGGGAATTGAAAGAAACCAGATGACGACAGCCATCTGGTTTCTTTTTTTGGATATATTTTGCTTACCGGGATACACTAGCTCAGAGGTGAGTCTGGTGGAAAAAGCAATGTATCCCGGCCCGATGACGGATAACAATATTCGCACAATTTTTGATGGCGCTTCCGATTTTGTTATTCGCTGCCTTCGCTGCGGCGAATTTACTATCTTCGCCTATGCAATTGATGGACTTGTATCGGGAAGTGCGGCATCCGAATATATCTTTAAACCCATCGCCGAGCATTTGACGGCAAGAACCATGACGGAGTTATACGACTATGCGCTCCATGGCGGCGTGTACAATTCCGTTGCCGATCCATGCGTGGATTTGGATACGGTTGCGTTGAAGCTGGTCAATGGTTTTTGCGTGGTACTGTTCCCAGGCGTCGGGGCGATTGCATACGAAGTAAAAACAGGAGAGAAAAGGGGCGTTTCTGCACCTGAGGTGGAAAACACGGTCAAAGGGCCGAAAGATGCCTTTGTAGAAACAGTTCGCAGCAATACATCCCTCATTCGGCGCCACCTGCGTAGTCCAGACCTTCGGCTAACGGAGCTAAAGGTGGGAAGGCGAAGCTTGACAAATGTGACAGTGGTCTCTTTACAGGGGATCACCAATCCGGAACTGGTAGGTCGGATGGTACAGCGACTGAAAGAAATTGATATTGACGGTTTGCTCTCCCCCTCGGCGGTAGAGGAATATGTGACCGGCTCACGAAGTACAGCGTTTCCTTTGGCGCAATACACCGAACGGACGGATAAATTTTGCCAGGGTCTGCTGGATGGTCGTGTTGGATTGCTGGTGGATGGCCTGCCTCTCGGGTATCTCTTGCCGGTAGACTTGGGCTACTTGATGGAAAGCCCGGAGGATCGAGGCAGAGATTTTCTGTCGGCTTCCTGCATCCGAGTTTTGCGTTATGCAGCATTGATCTTGAGCCTTTTGCTGCCTGCGGTGTATATTGCAGCAGTGACTTATCATCAAAATTGGTTTCCGGGAAAACTGCTTCAAATTATTATGGAAAGCAGATCAAAGGTACCGTTTCATGCTGCAACAGAAGCGCTGGCCTTGCTGATTTCCTATGAGCTGCTGCAAGAAGCAGGTGTTCATTTACCCCAAGCTGTCGGGCAGGCAGTGTCCACCATTGGCGGCATTGTGGTGGGCACAGCGGCTGTGGAGGCGGGATTGATCTCACCTGTGATTTTGGTGGTAGTGAGCATCGCAGGAGTGTGTGGTTTTGTACTGCCCAACCGTGATCTTGCTCAAGCTGTGCGTTTATGGCGGTTTGGATTTGGATTGGTTGCGGCTGTGGCCGGGGGATGGGGAATCGTGATCGGAGTAGCGCTTTTGCTGGTGCACCTGGGAAACCTGCGGAGCATGGGCGTTGCATATCTGCGGATCGGAAGAACGGGGATATTGCGTAAAAAACTGAAAAATCAAAAATTTCGGGATCCAGCGTTGAAACCGGAGGATAAGCGTAATCAGAAATAAGATGATAAAGTGTATACAGTAGACCGCTGTTATGAAAAATGCCCATAAATTCCAGGCGTTTGGCAGAAAATGGATGCATATCTTGGGCTGAAAATTCGATTTCGACACAAGTCCTTGCGCCTTGAAAAAAAGATGTAGAAAAATGAAAAAAGTGCTTGACTTTTGCGCCAGTAGATGGTATTATATGCAAGCGCTTGAGGCGCAAGGCTAAAAACTGAGTTTCGAAAAGAAAT
>CAYROJ010000015.1:0-19280 GCA_964425865.1 uncultured Oscillospiraceae bacterium
GAAGTGTAAAAAACTTTATTTTATTTCACTGTCCACTTGACGGGGAGCAGTTCATACACAGCCGGGAACGGATCATTTATTTCTTTTCTGCTTCCAGGTGGTCCATATCCGCACGGCGGTGGATACCAGCAAAATACCGGCGGCCATCAGTCCGGCGATCTTAACAGTCTTCATGGCATAGGCCGAGAACAGCTCTGAGCGGCCGATGATCAGATTGTGGATGGCGTAGTACAGACTGGAGCCGGGGATCAGGATGATCAAACCGATGATCAGATACCCAATGGCCGGGCATTTGCGGATACGAGCCATCACTTCTGCATAAATTGCGGAACAGGCGGAGGCAATGAGCACAGCGGTCATTTCATCGTAGCCCAGAGCCATGACCAGGGTATAGATCGCCATTGTGGCAACGCCGCCCAAAACACACAGCAGCATACCCGGACCGTGGATATTGAAAACAATGGAGAAACCCATACATCCCAAAACAGAAGCAATGCACAGAATAAAAAAGCTGTGATCAATATCCGCAACGCTATGAGGCATACCCCATAAAGCGGTGGAAAAATTAAATGCCACTGCAGTGCCGCAGGCGATGGCAACGGCGATCATCAGCACCTGGAAAATCCGGTTGACGCCGGCATTGGTATCTCCAAAAATAATGTCCCGAATGGCATTGGTAAACAGCAGTCCCGGCACCAGAGACATGACTGCACCGATGACCGCAGCATCTGCGTTGGGACAAAGACCGATGGCTCCAAAGCAGTAGGGGATAACAGCCAGAGGAATGGATGCAAGCAGCGTGCTGAAGAAAGTGTTGGCCTTGTACTTATCCATAAACCGGGAGATCATGCATACCACCATGGCACTTAAACCGGATACAAAAGCATCGATCACGCCACCGCCAAAGTAGATGGAAAAACCGGCACATCCGAGGAAATAACCCAGCAGCATGATGGGCAAGCTGTGACGGCGCTTGGAGCGGATGGCATCTTCCAATAGCTCCGTAGCCGTATCCGCATCCGGCTTCTCCCGGCAAATTCGACGGCTGAGGGCGGAAAAAAGCTCCACGGAATCCAGATCGTTGCCATGGAAGCCAATTCGCCGCATTCTCGTGGTAGGCTTGCCATCAGGACGGATGATACTGACGATAATATTATTGGGAATGGCAAAGACTTCTGCCTGAATACCATAGGCTGCAAAAATTCGAGTGATGCTCTCCTCCACCCGATAAGTTTCAGCACCGCTCATGGATAGTTCATAGCCCAAGTCGACGGTAAAATCCAACAATTTATTGTAATCCATAAACGAGAAACCTCACATTAAAGTGATGACGTACTCAGTATAGCACATCAAAATTTAATTACAAGAAAAATTTTCATGTAAAAAGCTGTTACTTGCATTTTTTAGAAGATGTGTTACAATGATTTTATCAAAAGAAGGGAGAAACATTATGAAAAATCAAAAAGTTCGCTTCATTACCACTACGGCAGTCATGCTGGCACTGTTGGTGGCATTGCAGGCGGCAACCTCTGCGGCAGGGCAGATCGTCACAGGTTCTTGCGTCAATGCAGTGTTGGCGGTCACTACCTTGATCGGCGGCGTGTGGAGCGGTGTGATCGTGGCGGCATTGTCGCCTTTCTGTGCAAAGCTGTTTGGTATCGGCCCTGCGCTACTTCCGATCACCTTTGGCATTGCGTTGGGAAATCTGGTGTTTGTTGCACTGCTGCACCTGCTGGCCAACGGGAAAAAGCCCATTTGGCAGCAAGCAGTAGGGCTTGTCGTTGCAGCAGTGGCTAAGTTTGCCATGCTGTATGTGGTTATCAACAAGTGCATCGTGCCCTTGATGGGGGATCAGGTCAAGCCTCAGCAGGCTGCCAAATTCTTGACCATGTTCTCTTGGCCGCAGCTGGTAACGGCTCTGATCGGCGGCGCTGTAGCGCTGACCATTGTGCCCATTGTGAAGAAGGCATTGAAAAAGTAAAAATCGAACCCCTCCGCTTGGAGGGGTTCTGTTTTTTATTTTCTAACGAACAGCACGCCCAGGGTGCCGGGGCCACAGTGGCAGGATACGGTGCAGCCGGCATCGGTTTCGTAAACAGTGTCAAACTTGGGACACTGGGAAACAGCTTCCATAACGGCGGTATAGCACTCATCGGTAACAGGGGTTTTGGTGACGAACAGGATCTCCCGGGTCAGATCATCCCGATTGTCCAGACGGTCACGGACATAATTGGCCAGACACTTGGCATAATTGCCACGGTATTTTTTGACTACCACCATCTTGCCGTCCTTGACTTCGATACAGGGCTTTAGGTTCAACAGATTTGCACCCAGTGCGGCAGCAGCGGAACAGCGACCGCCTTTGACCATGTAATCAAGTCTGTCCAGCAGAAAGCTGGCTTCCACACGGGAGGTAAAGGCACGCAGCTTCTGGGCCAGCTCTTCCACAGAAGCGCAGGTCTTTGCCAGACGGCAGGCTTCCAGCACCACCAGACCCTGGCCGGTAGACAGGTTCTGAGAGTCTACGACCTGCACATTATCAAATTCCTGAGCTGCCAGGCAGGCGTTCTGATAGCAAGAAGAGAAGCCGGAACCCAAGCTAATGTGCAGCAGACCGTCATATTGACCGGCATAGTGCTTGAACTGGTCGATGTACTCGCCAACAGAGTTGGCAGCGGTGGAGCACAGAGCACCGCCGGCAGCCACATGGGCGAAGATTTCCGCAGGAGTAATGGTAATGTTGTCTTTAAACTGCTGATCTGCTTTTACTACGGTCAAAGGGACCAGAGAAATACCGTTGGACTCCAAAATCTCTTGGGACAGATCGCAAGTGCTGTCGGAAATGATTTTGATATTCATGGCGAACAAATTCCTTTCATTTGTCAGTTTATATGTGGGAAACAGAACCCTGGTTCATCATAAAACAGTTGGGTTCAACTTGGGATTGGCGCAGATAGCCGGCGCCCCAGTCTCGCATGGCGACCAAAATGGGCATCAGACTCTTGCCCAGCTCCGTCAGTGAGTACTCCACCTTTGGCGGAACAATAGGGAAGACCTCCCGGTGGATCAGCTGCTTTGACTCCAGCTCCCGAAGCTGTTGGGTCAGCATTTTCGGGGTGATTCCTTCCAGAAGATCCCGCAGCTGGGAATAGCGCAGCTTGTGGTCGGACAGATGCCAAAGGATCAGCGCTTTATACTTGCCGCCAATCAAATCCAAAGTGGCTTCCACAGGACAGTTTTGCTTAGTATGCATCGGAAATACCTCCTTGGTATCTAAAAAGATAGTATGGCACAAAAAGGTGCATACTTGTCTTTTAGGATGATTGTGGTAAAATAGTAGCATAATGGCCGACAGAAGTCAATATTTTTTTGGAAAGATGGTTGATTTTTGCCGCAGAATGGATGATAATAATAGATAGGAGTGAACAGAACCATGAATTTAAAGTATGATGTGACCGGTATGACCTGTGCTGCCTGCTCTGCCCGTGTGGAAAAGGTGACCAAGGCTGTGCCCGGTGTGGAAAAAGCGGAAGTGAATTTGCTGGCTGGAAAAATGTCGGTAGAAGCCACATCCGATGTAACGGAACTGATCGAAAAAGCTGTTCGGGATGCCGGCTACGGCATTCGCCGGGGAGGTGCACCGAAAAAAGCAGAAGCCCCGGCGGATCATGCCTTGAAGGATATGAAAAAGCGAATTATCGGCTCGGCAATCTTTTTGGTGATCCTCATGTATTTCACCATGGGACACATGGTGGGACTGCCCTTGCCCCATTGGTATCATAATAATGCCATGATGGCGGCACTGCTGCAATTTTTGCTGACACTGCCTGCGGTGTATCTGAACCGAGTGTATTATACAAGGGGGCTGAAAGCACTGTGGCATCGTGCTCCCAATATGGATTCCCTCATTGCGGTGGGTTCCGGGGCTGCTTTAGGCTATGGCATAGCCGTGCTGTTTTTAATTGCAAATGCCATGGGGAACGGCGATTGGGAAAAGGTAAGCGATTATAGCAATAATCTCTACTTTGAGTCCGCAGCTATGATCCTGACACTGGTGACCTTGGGTAAGTTCTTGGAAACCAGAGCCAAAGGAAAGACCGGCGATGCCATTCGCCAGCTGATGAACCTGAGACCGAAAATGGCCACTGTCCTGCGTGAGGGGGAGGAACGAGAGATCCCTGTGGAACAGGTGCAGGTGGGAGATCTTGTGCTGGTGAAGGCCGGTGGCAGCATTCCGGTGGATGGCGTGGTCATTTCCGGCACAGCTACGGTTGACCAGAGCGCACTGACCGGCGAGAGCATCCCCGTGGAAAAAACCGTGGGGGACACGGTGGCCGCAGCTACCGTCAGCCGTAGCGGATACATTCAATTCCGGGCAGAAAAGGTGGGGGAGGACACGACCCTTGCAAAGATCATCCGCATGGTGGAAGAAGCGGGCGGTTCCAAAGCACCCATCGCCCGGTTGGCTGATAAAATTGCAGGTGTTTTTGTTCCGGTGGTCATGAGTATTGCTGCCATCACATTTGTTGTATGGATGATCGCTGGGCAGACCCTGGAGTTTTCCTTGACATCTGCCATTGCGGTATTGGTGATCTCCTGCCCCTGCGCTTTGGGCCTAGCAACGCCCGTTGCCATTATGGTGGGGACCGGCCGGGGTGCAAGCCTTGGTGTGCTGTTTAAGAACGCAGCAGCTCTGGAAAATCTGCACCGGGTGGATACTGTGGTGCTGGACAAAACAGGCACATTGACCACCGGCAAGCCGGTGGTGACGGATATTTTAGAGGCAACTGCCGGTTGCGGCCTGCTCCAAAAGGCAGCTGCACTGGAAGAAAAGTCGGAACATCCCTTTGCCAAGGCTATTTTGGAAAAGGCAGAGGATTTAGAGCGTCCTGCGGTATCCGACTTTGAAACACTGCCCGGTTTGGGCGTCAGCGGTGTGATCGATGGCCTTCGCTACTATGGTGGCAACCGCAGGTTGCTGGAAAATAAGGGCATTTCCGTGCCGGAATATCCTCAGTTGGCTGCTGCCGGAAAGACACCGCTGTACTTTGGAACAGAGGATGGCAAGTACCTCGGGGCAATTGCTGCGGCAGATGTGCTGAAAGAGGACTCCTCCGTTGCAGTCGCAGCTATGAAAAAGCTGGGGCTGGATGTGGTGATGCTCACCGGCGATAACAGTTTGACAGCTCGGGCGATTGCGGAAAAAGCAGGTATTACCCATGTGATCTCTGATGTGCTTCCTGCCGATAAGGCCAGCGCCGTGAAGCAGCTCCAATCTCAAGGCCACAAGGTGCTGATGGTAGGTGACGGTATCAACGATGCCCCTGCTCTGGTCACTGCCGATGTGGGCATGGCCATTGGAGCAGGTACGGATGTGGCGGTGGAGTCGGCGGATGTGGTTTTGATGAGTGGATCACTGGCCGGTATTTGCCGGGCTGTGGAATTAAGTAAGGCAACCATCGGGAATATTCGGCAGAATTTGTTCTGGGCCTTCTTCTATAATAGCTTGGGCATTCCGGTGGCGGCAGGTGTGTTGTATCCGGCCTTTCATATTCAGCTGAGCCCTATGCTGGGGGCTGCGGCAATGAGCCTGAGTTCTGTGTTTGTGGTAAGCAATGCGCTGCGCCTGCGGCTGTTTAAGCCAAAGGCAATGCCTGAGGAAAAGCAAGAGGAAAATATAATCATTGAACAGGAGGAGCAAGTGATGGAAAAAGTAATCAAGGTTGAGGGAATGATGTGCAATCATTGCAAGGCCATGGTGGAAAAGGTCTGCAAGGCTGTTCCCGGTACTACCGATGCTGTGGTGGATCTGCAGAAGAAGCAGGTAACGGTTTCCGGCAATGCGGAGCTGGAAACATTGGAGAAGGCCATTGTTGATGCCGGCTACGAAATCATAAAGTGAGGTGAGCTTATGCACACGGACTTTTATTATCCGTCCTACGGCAAGGGCATGATCCACGGCTGCCGCTGGGAGCCTGAGGGAAAGCCCAAGGCGGTGCTGCAGATCGTTCACGGTATTGCTGAATATGCCGCTCGCTATGACGAGTTCGCCAGTTTTATGACAGCCCAGGGCTTCTTGGTGGTGGCAGAAGATCACATGGGTCACGGGGAATCCGTCTATGACGGGAAAAACGGTTATTTTGAAGGTGGCTGGTTCAAGGCAGTGGCCGATACCCATCGCCTGCTCAGCTACACCCGTATGGAGTTTCCTGATATTCCCTATGTGCTGTTGGGACACTCCATGGGCTCTTTCATGGTGCGCACTTTGCTTACCAAGTATCCCAAGTGCGGCATCAGTGCTGCCATCATTTGCGGTACGGCCTGGATGCATCGGGGAATCATCAATTCCGGCTTGGCAGCAGCTACGCTGGCCTGCAAGGCAGAAGGCGCCGACAAGCCCAACAAGATGCTCAATAATATGATGTTTGGCTCTTACAACCGAAAGGTGGAGCACAAGCGGACTGCCTTTGACTGGCTGACCCGGGACGGTGCTATTGTGGATGCCTATCTTGCAGATCCTATGTGTGGCTTTACCATTACAGCCGGTCTTGCCCGGGATATGCTGACAGGAATGCGCTACAATCAAGAGCCGGAAAACCTTGCAAAAATGAAAAAAGATCTGCCTGTGCTCTTCATTGCGGGCAGCGACGATCCTGTGGGCAATTATGGTGAAGGCGTTACCAAGGCGTATAAGGAGTTTGTCAAAGCGGGAATCGAGCATTGCGATATTCGGCTGTATCCGTTGTGCCGCCATGAGCTACTGAACGAGATCAATAAAGAAGAAGTTTATGAGTATATTTTGCAGTGGCTATCGAAACAACAGGTAGTCCAGTAGGGAAAGAGGCATATATGCGAAATCTGCATCTGGTCATGTGCTATGATGGCACACGCTACCGGGGCTGGCAGCGCCAGGCCAGTACGGACAATACCATACAGGGCAAGCTGGAGTCGGCACTGTCTCGCATTTTGGGCGAAACCATCGAAGTACACGGCAGTGGCCGCACGGATGCCGGTGTTCATGCGGAAAACCAGGTGGTCAATTTCTACTGTGAAAGCACAATGTCCTGCCAGGAGATCCTTTCTCAATTGCGGCGGTATTTACCAGAGGACATCGGCATAAAATCTTGTAAGCAGGCATCGGACCGGTTTCATGCCCGGCTCAACGCCAAAAGCAAAACCTATTGCTACCGCCTTTGGAACAGTGAAATGCCCTGTGTGTTTCAGCGACGGTTTGTGACGGTATGGCCAGAAAAGCTGGATGTTGACAAAATGCGCCAGGCAGCTGCGCTTTTGCTGGGCGAGCATGATTTTTCGGCATTTTGTGCCAATCGTCACATGAAAAAGTCCACCGTCCGGCGCATAGATGCGATCCACATTGAAAGGGTTGGCCCGGAAGTACAGATCACCTTCACCGGCAATGGCTTTCTGCACAACATGGTGCGTATACTGGTGGGAACGCTGGTGGAGGTGGGACAAGGCGGCCGTGAAGTGGCATCGATACCGGAGCTGTTTGGCGCGGAGCGCAGTCAGGCCGGGATGCTCATGCCGCCCCAGGGACTGTGCCTGATGGAGGTAACCTATTGAACATACAGATATTTGGAAAAAGCAAATGCTTCGATACAAAAAAAGCCGAGCGGTATTTCAAGGAACGGCGGATCAAGGTGCAGAATATTGATCTGATCCGCTTTGGAATGTCCGGCAAGGAGTTTGACAGTGTCCTGCGTGCCGTAGGCGGTATTGATAATTTGATCGACTGGGAAAGCAAGGACCCGGATGTGACACTGATGAAGTATATGGACGATAAGCGTGCCAAGGAGGATAAGGTCTTTGACAATCCTGCATTGATGAAAACGCCTGTTGTCCGCAATGGAAAGCAGGCGACCGTTGGCTACTGCCCGGAGGTTTGGGCGACCTGGGAGTAACAGAAGATCTACAAAAGCAGTTTCTCAAATGAGAGACTGCTTTTTTATTTCTTCCGGTTGAAAATAGGCGAAATGTGTGATACTCTAGGAGGGAAACAAATGTCCATTTTGCAGAAGATATACGAAATCGTGTGGGGTGTTCCTGCGCTGGCTTTGATTTTGATCGTGGGCGTGTATTTGACTGTGTACAGCGGCTTTGCGCAGATCCGATTTCTTCCGAAGGCTCTTAAAGATTTCTTTTCCGGAATGTTTGGACGAAAGGAAAAGAAGGAGGGAACTTCTTCCTTTCAGGCACTTTGCACGGCATTGGCTGCGACGGTTGGAACAGGAAATTTGGCAGGTGTGGCCGGAGCCATCGCCATCGGTGGCCCCGGGGCGGTTTTCTGGATGTGGATCTGTGGCATTTTAGGTATGATGATAAAATTTGCAGAGGCATCTTTGGCAGTCCGCTTCCGAACGAAAAATGCCGATGGAGAAACAGTGGGTGGCCCCATGTATGTCATCGAACAGGGTCTGGGAAAGAAGTGGCGGTTTTTAAGCCGAATTTACTGCTTTTTTGGGGTGATCGCTGCCTTTGGAGTGGGAAATGCTACCCAAATCAATACGGTTATCGTCAGCATCAATGACACCCTTTCTCAGTTTGGCGGTGCGCCTACCACAGTAGGCAACCTGCTGATGGGCATTGGACTTGCGATTTTAGTGGGAGCAATGCTTTTGGGCGGGGTCCAACGCATTGGCAGAACAGCAGAGCTTATGGTACCTTTTGCGGCAGCAATGTACCTGTTGATGGGGCTGTTGGTGCTGATTTTGCGCTGCGATGCGGTGCCGAAGGCCTTTGAGGCCATATTCCAGGGGGCTTTCCATCCACAGGCCGTCACCGGAGGTATGATCGGCAGCGCATTGACGACGCTGCGCATTGGTGTGTCCCGTGGGGTGTTCACCAATGAAGCGGGGATGGGTACGGCGGGGATCGCCCACGGTGCAGCTCAGGTTCGTCATCCGGTGGAACAGGGGTTCATGGGCATTGTGGAAGTGTTTTTGGATACCATTGTCATCTGTACCATGACCGCACTGGTGATTTTGTGCAGCGGCGTACCCGTTGCTTATGGGGCGGACGCAGGCGTGGCACTGACCACAGAAAGCTTTGCCGCTGTTTTGGGCCCTTGGGTACCAACAGTCATTGCACTGGCGCTTTGCCTGTTCGCTCTGGCCACAGTGCTGGGCTGGGGATTGTACGGCATTCGCTGTGCTCAATACCTGTTCGGTTCGGACATTTGGAAAAGGTTTGTTTATATTCAAATTGCCACCGTGGTGTTGGCCTCGGTTTTGCAGGCAGAAACTGTTTGGCTCATGGCTGAGGTGATCAATGGGCTGATGTCTATCCCCAATTTGATCGCACTGCTGGTGCTTTCACCGGAAGTCATGAAGCTTATTCGACAATACAAAAGAAAAAGTAGCATTTATGCTATCAATGGAGGTTAATATGAGAATTTCCGTCAACGCAAATCGTTGCGAATCCTCGCCAATGAGAAAGTATCACCCTCTGGCGGTGGCCGCCAAAGAGCAGGGGAAGACCATTTATCATCTGAACATCGGCCAGCCGGATCTGCCGACACCTCAGGCTTTTTACGATGTGATCCACAATTTTAATCAAAAGACGCTGGCTTATGCGGAGTCTCCCGGTACAGTGGAACTGATCGATGCCATCTGTGATTATTATGAACAGCTGGGGGTATCTCTGGACAGAGATGATGTGCTCATCACTACTGGCGGCAGCGAAGCGTTGATGTTTGCCTGCCACTGTATTCTTGACCCTTACACGGAGATCATCGTTCCGGAGCCATACTATCCGAACTATTCCACCTTTGTTCACATGGCCGGTGGCACCATCCGTGCACTGCCCACCTGTCCGGAGGAAGGATATTTCTATGCGGATCGGGAGCGAATCGAGGCGCTCATTACCCCCAATACCCGTGCCATTATGATCACAAACCCCGGTAACCCTACGGGCGTGGCTTTAACAAAAGAGCAGATGCGAATGATCGCCGATGTGGCGAAGGAACACGAACTGTACCTCATCAGCGACGAGGTGTACCGGGAATTCTGCTATGATCGGCCGGAGGGGGCACCGACCATGGGTATTTTTGAGGATATTGCCGATAATTTGATCATCATTGACTCTGTCTCCAAGCGGTTTTCTGCCTGTGGCGCCAGAGTGGGCTGTGTAATCACAAAAAACAGGGAACTTCACAAAGCACTGTTGAAATTTTGCCAGTCTCGTCTGTCGGTAGCTACCATCGATCAGGCAGGGGCAGCGGCATTATATAGCGTGGGTGAAGATTTTTATGCCCAGTGCCGCCGGGAATATAAGAAGCGCCGGGATCTGGTGGTGGACGCCCTGCGTGCCATTCCCGGTGTGTTGGTGGAAAAGCCCCAGGGTGCTTTTTATGTGATGGCAAAGCTGCCGGTGGATGATACCGATAAATTCCAGAACTGGCTGTTGTCTGAATTTGACGATGGGGGAGAGACTGTGATGTTTGCCCCCGGTGCGCCCTTCTATGAGACCCCCGGAAAGGGCGTGGATGAGGTGCGGATCGCTTATATTCTGGAGGAGAGCCGCCTGCACCGTGCCATGGAGCTGCTGGAAAGGGGAATTGCACGCTATCGCAAAGAAGTGATGGGAATTTAACTGCTTTTTCTTGACAAAATGGTACTTTTAGTGGTAGAATAATACCAAATCGTGATGAACGGAAAGAGTACCGCAAACAATGCTTTTTCAGAGAGTCTGGGTCGTCGGCTGGAAGCCCAGGCAGAGCGGCTGCGGGAAAGTGCGTCCGGGAGCGAACAACTGCATAAAAGTGATAAATAAGAGTGGAACCGCGGATTATCCGCCTCTTGTGTTTTGGCACAAGAGGCGGTTTTTTAATGGAAAAATACTTTGGAGGAATATCTATGTATCTTTATAATTCGACCAGCCATAAGAAGGAACTGTTCGTTCCCAATAATCCCGATATTGTGAAAATGTATACCTGTGGCCCCACGGTCTATCATTTTGCCCATATCGGCAATTTGCGCACCTATATCATGGAAGATGTGCTGGAGAAGGCTCTGCGCTACGAAGGCTACAATGTCAAGCGTGTTATGAACATCACCGATGTGGGACATTTGGCATCCGACGCAGACACCGGCGAGGATAAGATGCTCAAGGGCGCAAAACGGGAGCATAAGACCGTTATGGAGATCGCTCAGTTCTATACGGATGCCTTCTTTGCTGATTGCCAAAAGCTGAATATTAAGCGGCCGGATGTGGTAGAGCCTGCTACCAACTGTATCGATGAGTATATCCATATGGTGCAGACACTGCTGGAAAAGGGCAAGGCTTATTTTGCCGGTGGCAATGTGTATTTCGATACTTCTACGCTGGAAAAATACTATGTGTTTGGCGAGCACGAGGAAGAAAATCTGGAAGTAGGCGTTCGGGATGGTGTGGAAGAGGACACCAATAAGCGCAACAAGAATGACTTCGTGCTGTGGTTTACAAAGAGTAAGTTTGAAGACCAGGCACTGAAATGGGACTCTCCCTGGGGTGTGGGTTATCCCGGCTGGCACATTGAGTGCTCCTGCATCTCCATGAAGCATTTGGGCGAGGATCTGGATATCCACGCCGGCGGTATCGACAATGCTTTCCCTCACCACACCAATGAGATTGCTCAGTCGGAAAGCTATTTGGGTCACAAGTGGTGCAACTACTGGTTCCATGTTCATCATCTGAACACGGAGGGTGGCAAAATGAGCAAGTCCAAGGGTGAATTTTTGACCGTTTCTCTGCTGGAGCAGAAGGGGTATGATCCTATGGCGTACCGCCTGTTCTGCTTGCAGAGCCACTATCGCCGCAATCTGGTCTTCTCTTGGGAAAATCTGGACAACGCTGTGGCAGCTTACGACAAGCTGATTGCCAAAATCGCCACCTTGAAAAACGAGGGCGAAGTGGAAGAGACTGCACTGGCACAGTTGAAGGAGCGGTTTACAGGCGCACTTAACGGCGATCTGAATACTTCTCTGGCCATCACTGCCCTGTACGATGTGCTGAAGGCCAAGTGCAACGATGCTACTAAAATCGCCGCTATTGCCGATTTTGATATGGTTTTGAGCTTGAATTTGCTGTCAGCGGCCGATGCTCTGCGCCAGAAACAGGCGGAGGAAGAGGCTGCCAATGCCGACCCGGAGATCGATGCGCTGGTTGCTGCCCGTACCGAAGCCAAGAAGGCCAAGAACTGGGCGGAGGCTGACCGAATTCGTGACGAATTGAAGGCACAGGGCATTGAGATCATTGATACCCCCCAGGGTGCAAAGTGGAGAAGAGTATGAAGCTGCTGATTTTAGACGGCAACTCTGTTATTAACCGAGCATATTTTGGTGTTAAGCCTCTGACCACACGGGAGGGGCTTTTCACCAATGCGATTTACGGCTTTTTGAACATCCTTGACCGGATGGAGAAGGAGGAACAGCCGGAGGCGGTGTGCGTGGCCTTCGACCTTCACGGCCCTACCTTCCGCCACCTGAAGTATGATGGCTACAAAGCTACTCGCCACGGAATGCCGGAAGAACTGGCCATGCAGATGCCGGTGATGAAGGATGTTCTGCGTGCCATGAATATCCCCATCTACGAATGTCAGGGCTGGGAAGCCGATGATGTTATCGGCACTGTGGGCAAGATATGCTCCAATAACGGCTGGGAGTGCGTTGTTGTCACCGGCGACCGGGACTCTTTGCAGCTGATCGATGAAAATGTCCACATTAAGCTGGTCATCACCAAGGGCGGCCAAACCACAGCAACCCTTTACAATGAAGAAAAATTCCGGGAGGAATATGGCTTTGAGCCGAAAAAGCTCATCGATTTGAAAGCCCTCATGGGCGACTCTTCCGATAACATTCCCGGTGTTGCCGGTGTGGGGTCCAAAACAGCCACTGACTTGCTGCTGAAATTCGGCTCTTTAGATGGTGTGTATGAGAATTTGCAGGATGCTTCCATTCGCCCGAAGCTTCGGGAAAAGTTGGAAAATGATAGGGAAAACGCCTATCTGTCCTATGATCTTGCAACCATTGTGGCGGAGGCACCCATCGATTTTGAACCGAAAGATGCGATTATTCGCCCCTATAACAAGCCGGAATTGTACGCTTTATTCCAGAAACTGGAATTTGTGAAGCTCATCGATAAATATGGCCTGCGAGGAGCGGCGGTTGCAGCACCGAAGAAGGTGGAAAGCACCATCACTTCCTTGCCCAAAGCAGAGGACTTGCCTGAACAGGGCGCTTCCTGCGCCGTGTATCTGGCGGAGGATGGCACGCTGGCCCTGGCATGGGAGCAGGGCGTGTATACCATGACCCCGATGGAAGTGCAGATGAACGGCGATTTCCTCGTGGGACGGAAAAACTGTATCTGTCATGATATGAAGACAACCATGCACCGCCTGGACGACATGGGCCTTGCTTTTGGGGAATTCTCCTTTGATACTGCCTTGGCCGCCTACGATCTGAACCCCTCCCAGTCTGACTATCCGGTTTCCAAGCTGGCGACGACTTTCCTTGGCCTGAGTGTAGAAGACGGGGATGCTGCCGCTTGCGCAGAAGCCCTGTGGCATTTGCGGCCGGTGCTGGAAGCGGAGCTTCGAAAGCAGGGGATGGAAGACCTCTATGAAACCATCGAGTTGCCTTTGTGCAGTGTGCTCTATCGGATGGAAAAAGAAGGCGTTGCCATCGACCGTCAGCAGCTGGAGCAGTTCGGTCAAATGCTTGCCCAGAGAATTGACGATTGCGAAAAACTGATCTTCGGCTATGCCGAAGGCAGTTTCAATATCAACTCCACCAAGCAGCTGGGTGAATTGCTCTTTGATAAATTGGGGCTGCCCCCGGTGAAGAAAACCAAAACCGGCTATTCCACCAATGCTGATGTTTTGGAAAAGCTGAAGGACAAGCATCCGATTATTCCCGCCATTATGGATTATCGGATGCTGACCAAACTGAAGTCCACCTATGCAGATGGGCTGATGAAAGTGATCTGTGAAGATGGCCGCATTCGAACTACCTTCCAGAACCTGGTGACGGCCACCGGAAGACTTTCTTCCACAGAACCTAACTTGCAGAACATCCCGGTGCGTACGGATCTGGGCGCTGAAATTCGGAAAATGTTTGTGCCAAAGCCGGGCTGCTTGTTGGTGGATGCGGATTACAGCCAGATCGAGCTGCGGGTGCTTGCCCATATTGCCAACGATGCGATCATGCAGCAGGCTTTTATTTCCGGCCAGGATGTTCACACGGTGACGGCGGCTCAGGTCTTTGGCGTTGCGCCCGAAGCTGTGACACCTTTGCAGCGACGGCACGCAAAAGCCGTTAATTTCGGCATTGTGTACGGTATTTCTGAATTTTCTCTGTCTGAGGATATTGGCGTATCCCGTTATGAGGCCAAGGAATATATTGAAAACTACCTGACCAATTACAGCGGTGTTCGCAAGTATATGAAGCAGGTGGTCATTGATGCCCGGGAAAAGGGATATACGGAGACCCTCTATGGTCGTCGCCGTTATATCCCGGAACTGACCGCCAGCAACTTCAACATTCGCCAGGGTGCAGAGCGGATCGCTCTGAATACGCCTATTCAGGGCACAGCGGCTGATCTCATTAAACTGGCTATGATTCGGGTGGACAAGGCTCTTCGGGAAGAATATCCCGAAGCAAGACTGTTATTGCAAGTTCACGATGAATTGATCGTGGAGTGCCCGGAGGAGATCGCCCAGGGTGTAGCCAAACTTGTCAGCCGGGAGATGGAGCATATCGCCGATCTGAAAGTACCGCTGACAGCGGAAGCGAAAATCGGCAAGAGCTGGTTTGAGGCAAAATAATGGAAATTCTAAAAATGAATGAAAGCCATGTGGCACCCATTGCAGATTTGGAAAAGATCTGCTTTTCAGACCCATGGAGCGAAAAAAGCGTTGCATCAGAGTTGAATAATCCTCTATCCCTCTGGTTGGTGGCCATGGAAGGGCAGCAAGTGGCCGGCTATATCGGCTCTCAAAGTGTGGAAGGGGAAGCGGACATGATGAATGTTGCCGTCCATCCTGATTTCCGGCGGCAGGGTATTGCGCAGAGCTTGATCACAGCACTTGAGGAAATGTTGAAAAAAAAGTGTATTCACTGCTTGACCTTAGAAGTGCGTGCCTCCAATAAAAGCGCCATTGCGCTTTATGAGAAACTGGGCTTTGTGTCTGTTGGCTGTCGCCCCAATTACTACCGGCATCCCAAGGAGGATGCGTTGATCCTTCGAAAGGAGTGGGAAATTTGAATATTCTAGCTGTGGAGTCTTCCTGTGATGAGACCGCTGTGGCCATCGTTCGGGACGGGCGAGAAGTGTTGACCGATTGTATCAATTCCCAGGTGGCGCTTCACCGGGAATACGGCGGCGTTGTGCCGGAAATCGCTTCCCGGAAGCATATCGAAGCCATTTACGGTCTTGCTGACCAGGCATTGTTGCAAGCCAATTTAATGAGAAACGACATTGATGCCGTGGCCGTTACCTATGCACCAGGCCTCATCGGTGCGGTACTGGTGGGTGTGAATTTTGCCAAGGCAGCGGCGCTGGCCATGAATAAACCTCTGATTCCGGTTCACCACATTCGAGGACACATTGCCGCCAACTATATTGCGTACCCGGATCTGAAGCCGCCGTTTTTGTGCTTGGTGGTGTCCGGCGGTCATACGATGATCGTGGAAGTGAAGGACTATACCGATATGCAGATTTTGGGCACGACCCTTGACGATGCGGCCGGTGAATGTTTTGATAAGGTGGCTCGTGTGCTGGGAATGCCTTATCCCGGCGGTGCGGCACTGGATAAGATTGCCAAAACCGGCGATGATACCAAATATGATCTGCCTCGCAGCAAGCCCGGCGAAAATCCCTATAATATGAGTTTTTCCGGATTAAAAACGGCAGCGTTGAATCTTATTCACCATGCTGAACAGGTGGGGGAGGAGTTGGATATTCCCAGCCTGTGTGCCAGCTTTTCTGCGGCGGTGTCTGATACTCTGGTGCCCAGAGTGGTTCGTGCCATTGAGGAGACCGGACACAAGAAAATCGCCGTAGCCGGCGGTGTAGCGGCCAATTCCCGTATCCGGGCGGATATTCTGGCGGCAGCGGAAAAATTGGGGGCAACGGTCTATATGCCGCCCCTGTCCCTGTGCGGCGACAACGGCGCTATGATTGGCGCTCAGGCCTATTATGAATATCTGGCAGGCAATGTGGCAGACATGAGTCTCAACGCCTATGCCACCAAGTCCATTTTAGGAGAAAAGGTATAAAATATCCCCAAACATAAAAAAGTAGTTGACAAATTTGCCTAATGGTGTTACCATTGGAATGTAAAATGAAACGAAAGGAGGAAGTGAAGATGTTGAAGAACATGATGAATGTGATTTGCAGTGGAACACTTGCTCCTTGGGGTGCTATGCGGTAGAGGATCTATCGGATGTGTATTTTTGCGGCGCAAGCGATCTGCTTGCGCCGTTTTTTCATGCCCGAAATAGATCAGGATCCGAGAAAAGAGGAAATTATGAAAGAGATGTTTGGATATTTGCGCCCCTACTGGAAGGGACTGCTGCTGTCGACTCTGGGGATCTGCATGGCTACCTTTTGCGACCTTCTGCTGCCGACCATTATGAGTGAAATTTTGAATAACGGCATCAGCCGGGCTGATATGAACTATGTCATCCGTTGCTGTGTTGTGATGCTGGCGGTAGCACTAACAGGGCTTGGAAGCTTTCTGTGGGGATCGAAGATCTCCTGTAATGTGGTGGAGTCTTTCAGTGCGGACATTCGGGCGGTGACCTTTCGCAAAGTCAACCAGATGAGCTTTGAAGAATTTGGCACCATGGGTACGGCAGCATTGGTGACCCGATGCTCCCATGATGTGGAGACGGTCAGCTGGATCGCCGCTGAGCTGTGCGGTACATTGGTCAGCATTCCGGTGCTGTTTTTTGGCGGCGTGGTGTTGGCACTGCGCAAGGATGTGATGCTTTCCATGACACTGCTTCTGTGCCTGCCGGTGGTCGTGGCATTCGTGCTGTATACTGGCCGCAATATCGTGCCCTTGTGGAAAAAGTGTGATACTTATATCGACAAGGAGAATGCCATCGTCCGGGAGCGGCTGCGTGGCATTCGGGTGATCCGGGCCTTTAATGCAGAGCCTCGGGAGCATGATCGGATCGAAAATGCCCTGAAGGTGATGACCGACAGCATGATCAAAAGTAATGTGGCTATGGGTGCTGTGGCGCCGCTGGCCAGCTTCCTGCTGAGCATGGCAGGTGTGCTGATCGTATACCTGGGTGGCTGGCGAATGGAGACAGAGCAGGGGCTGACCGGTGGCGATATTTTCGCCATCATTCAGTACATTGGACTGGCGGCCAGCGGTGTCATCATGGGCGCTTTTACGGTGCTGAATTTCCCACAGGCAAAAATTGCAGCCGACCGCATTGGTCAGGTCCTCCATGCCCAGGCCATGGAAGACCCCCACGAGAAGCAGGATCTGACTTTTGCCGGGGACATTTGCTTTGAAAATGTATCTTTCCGCTACCAAGGCGCGGCGGAGTCTGCCTTGGAGGATATTACCTTTCACATCCGTCCGGGACAGCGGGCGGCAGTTATTGGCGGCACCGGATCCGGAAAAAGCACCCTGGTCAGTATGCTTCTGGGCTTTCGGATGCCCACCTGTGGCACTGTGAAGATCGATGGCTGCTCCACGGAGCAGCTGAGCCGCCGTACCATGCGGGAAAATATGAGCTGTGTGCTGCAAAATGCCACTATTTATTCCGGTACCATCCGTGAAAATGTCCGCATGGGTAAGCTGGATGCAACAGATGAGCAGATCCTTGGGGCACTGGAGATCGCTCAGGCCAGAGAATTTGTGGACAGCTTTTCCGATGGGCTGGATCACGAAATCAAGCAATCGGGCAAAAATCTTTCCGGCGGTCAAAAGCAACGGCTGAGTATTGCCAGAGCCGTTGTGAAAAATGCGCCGATCTACTTGTTTGACGACAGCTTTTCTGCTCTGGATTTTTTAACGGAAGCAAAGCTGCGCAGTGCCTTAAACCGAAAACTGGCAGGGAAGACGCAGCTGATCATCACCCAGCGCATCAGTTCGGCTATGCACTGCGATGTGATCTTCGTGCTCGACGGCGGCCGACTGGTGGATCAGGGCAGCCATGAGCATTTGCTGAGACATTGCCAGGTTTACCGGGAGATCTACGCATCTCAGACAGGAGGGGAGAGCCATGAAGCCGAAGAAGAATAAGGGCCATACCATCGGCCGTATCCTGCGTGATGCCAGGGCCATTGCCGGATGGATCGCACTGAGTGCACTGCTTGCCATGCTGGCGGTGCTCTGCTCCGTGGTGATCCCTCAAATTTTGGGAGAGCTGGTGCAAAAGCTCTATGATTTTGGCGTTACGGATCGCTCCATTCCGATTCGGCAGGAGTTGGTTCGGGGCTGTATCATCCTGGCCTTTTTCTATGGGGCCCAGGCAGTGCTCCAATACAGCAATATGCAGATCATGAACCGGGCAGTCAGCCGCCATTTTACCTATGGCCTGCGAGTGGCTATTTCCAAAAAACTGTCCCGGTTGCCGGTAAAGTTTGTGGATCAGACCCCGGTAGGAGATATTCTTAACCGAATGATCGATGATGTGGGCGAAATGGGCGGTTGCATCCACCAGGTCTTCGACACCATGATCCAGGGCGTGTTCCAGATCATAATGATCGCTGTGGCCATGTTTATGGAAAACTGGATATTGGCTATTTTGGTGCTGCTGATGACACCTGCGTCTATGTGGCTGTCCTCCAAAATTGCAGCAAAAGGTGAAAAATACTATGACAAACGATTTGAAACCAGCGGAAAACTGTCGGAAATCGTGGAAGAAAGTTTTACAAACTTCGCAACCACCAAGGCCTATAATTTGGAAGAGTACATGGTGGAAAAGCACGCCGCTGTCAACCGGCAGTTGCGTGATAATACCGCAAAAGCCAATTTTACCGGCTCCGTCGTTCAGCCGCTGATCAAGTTTGCCAACGCCCTGGCTTATATCCTCATCAACCTCATCGGTGGCTGGTTGATCGTAAGGCAGGGAGTCAGCATCCAGACGGTGGTGACCATTGTGCTGCTGGCCCAGCAGTTTGGCACCCCTTTGGAGGAGATCGCCAATGGCTTTGCTTATATCAATCGGGTAAAGGCAGCGGCCAAGCGTGTCTATGAGATTCTGGACATGGAGGAAGAAAGCCAGGCGGTGGGTACTTTGGACGAGAGGACCAAAGGA
>CAYROJ010000016.1:0-19036 GCA_964425865.1 uncultured Oscillospiraceae bacterium
ATCAGAACTCTATATGCTTTTTTGTGGTCTCACATCATTGACAAATGAACAAAATATACGATTGTGCCCAACTTCTGAAATCAACAAGGGATTATTGCAAAAAAACTTTACATTTTTCGACAAATATTTGCACGATACCACAAATTTTTTCTCCATCGCCGCTTTCCCTTGACAAACGAGAAAATAAAAAGTATTCTTTATAGTGAGTGATTGTGGGGCTGTGTAGCCTTTTCAGCGCAGGAAACCTGGGCTGAAAAACCGGCACATCCCCGAAACTTTTGTGAAGGAGAATTACTATGCGTGAAAGTGGCATTTTAATGCACATCACCTCCCTGCCCGGTAGCCATGGTATTGGCACTATGGGCAAAGAAGCTTTCCGCTTCGTTGACTTTTTGAAGGAAGCCGGCCAGAAATGCTGGCAGATCCTGCCCCTGACCCCCACCGGTTACGGCGACTCCCCCTACCAGTCCTGCTCCACCTTTGCAGGCAATCATTACCTGATCGATCTGGATATGCTGGTGGAAGAGGGTCTGCTCCAATCTCAGGAGCTGGAAGGGATCCAGTGGAACTGGCTGGAAGAGAAAGTTGATTTCGGCCTACAGTATCAAAATCGGTTAAATGTGCTGAGATTGGCTTATAATCGTTTTGTCGGCAGCGAAGACTTTGACCGTTTCTGCGCCGACAACGCCCATTGGCTCTCTGATTTCTCTCTGTTCATGGCACTGAAGGTTCGTTTTCACGGTGCTCCTTGGTATCAGTGGGAACAGAAGCTGAAGTTCCGCGATCCCGACACTTTGTGGACGATCCGCCAGGAGCTGGCCGATGAGATCCGCTTCTATAACTTCGTTCAGTACCTGTTCCATCGCCAGTGGACCGCTCTGCGCAGCTATGCACACGAGTGCGGCATCCGCATCATCGGCGATGTGCCGATCTATGTGCCTCTTGACTCTGTGGAAGTTTGGGCAAGCCCCGAACTGTTCCAGCTGGATGAGAACCTGACTCCCACCGCCGTTGCCGGCTGTCCCCCCGATGCCTTTACTGCCGATGGTCAGCTGTGGGGCAATCCCCTGTACCGTTGGGATGTGATGGCAAAGAACGGTTACAGCTGGTGGATCAATCGTCTGGGCGAAGCCGCCAAGCGGTATGATGTGATCCGTTTTGACCATTTCCGCGGTTTTGAAAGCTACTGGGCTGTGCCCTATGGCGATCCCACTGCTCGCTTTGGTCAGTGGATCAAGGGACCCGATATGGACTTTATCCGTGCCATTCAGGCTGCCCTGCCTCAGGTGCAGCTGATTGCAGAAGATCTGGGCTTCCTGACTCAGCCTGTACTGGATATGCTGGCTGCCAGCGGTCTGCCCGGTATGAAGGTGCTGGAATTCGCTTTTGACTCCCGTGAGCCTTCCGAATACCTGCCCCATACTTATCCGGTCAACTCCGTCTGCTATACCGGCACTCACGACAATATGACCATGCGCCAGTGGTTCGATACTGCTACACCTGATGCCATCGCCTATGCCCGGGAATACATGGCTTTGACCGATGAAGAAGGCTTGGTTTGGGGTACCATCCGCACCGCTATGAGCTCCGTATCCGATCTGTGCGTGGTGCAGATGCAGGATTATCTGAATTTGGGCGGTGAGGCTCGGATGAACTTCCCCGGCACCATGACCGACTGCAACTGGACATGGCGTGCCAAGAGCGGTGTTTTCACCCAGGAGCTGGCCCAGCGCATCAACCATTTGACCCGGCTGTACGGCCGCATGGGCAAATGAGCAAAAATAGGAGAAACGAAAAATGAGCTATAATTGTCTGAACATTCTCAAGTATACTGAAGCCCAGCTGAAGTACACCTACGATGTGGCGCTGAAAGAAGCCACACCCCAGGAGCTGCACGAGGCTCTGGGTCAGGCCGTGATGATGGCCATTTCCGATACTTGGAACGAAAGCAAGCGCGTGCGTATGCACCAGCGGAAGGCCTACTACATTTCCGCCGAGTTCCTGATTGGCCGTCTGGTCTATTCCAACCTGTACAATCTGGGTATCCTCGATGAGATGAAGCAGCTGTTTGCTGACCAGGGTGTTGACCTGGCTTGTCTGGAAGAGATCGAGGATGCCGCTCTGGGTAACGGCGGCCTGGGTCGTCTGGCTGCCTGCTTCCTGGATAGCGCCGTCAGCTGCGACATTCCCCTGTCCGGCTATGGCCTGCGTTACCGTTTTGGTCTGTTCAAGCAGTCCTTCAACGCCGAAGGCTCTCAGTGCGAGGCTGCCGACGACTGGACCAAATTCGGTGATCCCTGGTCTTACCGCCGCTACAACCACACCGTGAAGGTCAAGTTCCCCGACCACACTGTGCTGGCTGTTCCCTATGATGTTCCTGTCATCGGCTACGGCACCAAGAATATCGGCACACTCCGTCTGTGGCAGTGTGAGGCCGAGGAGGAACTGGACTTCAATGCCTTTAACGATCAGGATTACCTGCGTGCTCTGGCACAGAAGAACAAGGCCGAGGACATTACTCGTGTGCTGTACCCCAACGACTCCACCTGGGAAGGCAAGCGGCTTCGTATCAAGCAGCAGTATGTGCTGTCCTCCGCTTCTCTGCAGGATGTGCTGCGCAACTACAAGAAGGTTCACGGCACCGACCTGACTCACTTCTCTGATTTCTACGCTGTACAGCTCAACGACACCCACCCGGCCATGTCCATCCCCGAGCTGATCCGTCTGCTGATGGCAGAGGGCATGGATTTTGACCAAAGCTTCGACATTGCACAGAAGACTTTCTCCTACACCAACCACACCGTTATGAGTGAGGCTCTGGAAAAGTGGGATCTGGAGCTGCTGGGCAGTGTGGTGCCCGAGATCGTGGACATCATCCGCCGCATTGATGCCAAGCTGAAGGCCGAGCATCCGGGTCTGTTCATCATCAAGGACAATGCCGCACACATGGCAAATCTGAGTATCTATGTTGGCAGCTATGTCAACGGTGTTGCTGAGATCCACAGCCAGATCTTGAAGGACGACTGCTTCAAGGATTGGTACGCCGTCTTCCCCGAGCGTTTCCAGAACAAGACCAACGGTGTCACCCCCCGTCGCTGGATGGGTCTGTGCAACCCCGAGCTGACTCAGCTCATTAAGTACCGCATCGGCGGTGACTTCCTGAAGGATCTGGATCAGCTGGCCAAGCTGAAGCCCATGATCGACAACGATCTGGTTCGCCAGTTCAATGCCGTCAAGCGTGTGAAAAAGGAACAACTGTGCGAGGTCATCTATCAGCATGAGGGCATTCGCCTGAACCCGGACTTCATCTTCGATGTGCAGGTCAAGCGTCTGCACGAGTACAAGCGCCAGCTGATGAACGCCCTGTCCATCGTGGACATCTACTTCCGTTTGAAGAACGGCGAACTGCCCGACTTTCAGCCCACCGCTTTCATCTTCGGCGCAAAGTCCGCTCCTGGTTATGCCCGTGCCAAGGCCATCATCCGCTATATCAACCGCATTGCTCGTATGATCAACAACGATCCTGCGGTAGCCGATAAGATGAAGGTGGTCTTTGTCCAAAACTACAACTGCTCCTACGCTGAGCATATTATCCCTGCCGCTGATATTTCTGAGCAGATCTCCCCTGCCGGCACAGAAGCCTCCGGCACCGGCAACATGAAGCTGATGCTCAACGGTGCTGTAACTCTGGGCACCCTGGACGGCGCCAATGTGGAGATTGCCAAGGAAGCAGGCATTGAAAACGAGTATATCTTCGGCGCTACCGTGCAGGAGATCAACTCCGGCAAGGATGCCTACTGCCCCCGTGCCATTTACGACAACAATCCCCATGTCCGCCGTGCGCTGGACACTCTGGTGGACGGCACCGTTCCCACCGACGACCAGCAGAGAGAGCTGTTCCATGCTATTTTGGACGGCACGCACTGGCACAGAGCTGACCACTACTATCTGCTGTGGGACTATCTGACCTATATCGAGGCCAAGCTGAAGGCCAACCGTGATTACGCCGACCGTATGGCCTTTGGCCGCAAGTGTCTGGTGAACATCGCCTCCGGCTCCAAGTTCTCCTCCGACCGTACCATTCGTCAGTACGCAGAAGAGATCTGGCACGTCAAGCCCATCGAATACTAAGAACCATAACACGAATAAAACGGGTGGAGTTTTCTCCACCCGTTTCTTCTCATCCGTCACCGCCTTTGCCCTCTTAGGCCGAAATCTTTGATTTTGGCCTAAGAGGGCAAAGGCACTATTCTCTCCCACGCTTCGTCAAAAATGCTCCCCTTGTCAGTAAGGGGAGCATTTATTCTCACAATCTGGCTGCATTAGCGCCCTTTAATTCCAGCTGCAATTTGTCGGCGATCAGGGCGATAAACTCGGAATTTGTCGGTTTGCCCTTGGTATTGCTGACGGTATAGCCGAAGAACCGCTGCAGCGTATCCAGATCGCCCCGATCCCATGCCACCTCGATTGCATGGCGAATAGCACGCTCCACCCGACTGGGGGTGGTCTGGAAGGTTTTCGCCACCTGGGGATAGAGCACCTTGGTGATGGCATTGATCACATCCATGTCATTGACGGCAATGATAATGGCCTCCCGCAGATACTGATAGCCCTTGATATGGGCCGGAACACCGATTTCATGGATGATGCTGGTGACCATGGCCTCAATATCATTTTTATCTTTCCGATGGGCATTTTTCTTGGCTTCTCCGCCCCGAATTTCTTCCAATCGCTCCACCAGTGCCTCCATATCGCAAGGCTTCAGCATCAGATATCGAGCACCCAAATTGGCGGCGGTGGCCGCTACATACTCCGTAACGAAGCCGGATGTAACCAGCACTGCCGGCTTCTGATGTTCGGCCGCCAGCGCCTTTAAAATGCTGATGCCATCCCGCTTGGCAAGCATCAGATCCAGCACCAGTATCTGAGGCTTCAGTTCCGTCACCTTGCGCAGGGTCTGCTCTCCGTCATTGGCGCATCCCACCACCTGAAATTTGTCTGAACGCTGCAAAATTCCCGACAATTGATTACAAAACTCTTCCGTGCTGTCTGCAATAAAAACAGTAGTCAACTTTTCCATATTCCTACGCTCCTGTCCGTAAATTTTTTCTGCCCTGGGTCATTCCCCGGAAACGACAGGATTATCCTAGCATAATCTACCTTATTTTGCAAGTTAAAATCAGAACATTTAATCGTCCGTTTCCGACATTTTCGCTTCTATATTCTTTGTTTTTCAAACTTTTCGATTATTTTCGACACAAAGAACTCAAAAATTACATTGTCATTTCTGACCAATGCATTGGTTGACGGCAGCTAAAATATCGTGTACAATGGACACAGAAACTTTTGAAAGGGGTAAAAACATGAACGAATTCTGGAATCTGGATCCCATTTATAAAGGCTTTGATGACCCTTCCTTCGCAGCCGACATGGCATTGCTGAAAGAAAAGGTGTCGGAAATTGTCGATTTTGGTGCTTCCCTGTCCACGCTGACCCCCATTGAGGGTCTGACCCGTGGCATTGCTCTGCAAGAGCAGTTTTCCGATTTGGTAGGCAAGCTGGCCGGCTATGCCTCTCTGCGGCAGGCTGCTGATACCCGAAATCCCGAAGCCGGTTCCCGGATGGGGCAGATCATGCAGCTGTACAGCGGCGTGGCTTCCCCTCTTGCTGCTTGGAAGGATTGGGCTTCTAAAATTGAAAACCTGCAGCAGATCGTTGAACAGGACGAAAACCTCCGGGACTACGGCTTCATGTTCAAAAACCTGGCCGAGTCCAGCCGCTACCTTCTCCCCGGCCGGGGTGAGGAGATCATGGCCAAGCTGGGCTTATCCGGCGGCGACGCTTGGAGCGATATGCAGCAGTATCTGACCAGCACCGTTCCCGTTTCCTACAATGGGGAAACCACCAATCTGTCCTCCATCCGAAACCTGGCCTATGATGAAGACCCTGCTGTCCGCAAAGCTGCTTACGAAGCCGAACTCGCCTGCTACGACCGGATCAAGGACGCTGTCGCCTATGCTCTGAACTCCATCAAGCTGGAGACCATTTCCCATTGCCAGCTCCGTGGCTATGCTTCCCCCCTGGAGCGCACTTTAAAGAACTCCGACATGAAGCAGGAGACTCTGGATGCCATGCTGGGCGCCATGGATGAATATCTGCCCAAATTCTGGCAGTATCTGCGTGCCAAGGGCAAGGCACTGGGGCACGAGAATGGTCTTCCCTGGTATGACCTGTTTGCCCCCATGGGCAACTCTTCCACCCGCTTCACTGCCGAGGAAGCACGCAACTATTTGGTGAACCTGTTTGCAGAGTTCGACAGTGAGCTGTCTGAAATGGTAGCGACTGCTTTCGACAATGCCTGGATCGATTTCTACCCCAGAGACGGCAAGGCCGGTGGTGCTTTCTGCTCCGGTGTGGAGTGCCTGGGCGAAAGCCGCATTTTGACCAATTTTGACGGTCTGTTTACGGATGTTGTCACCTTGGCTCACGAGCTTGGTCATGCCTTCCATAACCACTGCATTCGTGACCACCGTCCCCTGAACCACGACTATTCCATGCCTTTGGCTGAAACCGCATCTACCTTTAACGAGTGCGTAGTTATGGCTTCTGCCATTAGCAAAGCTGCTGACAAGGCAGAAAAAATTGCTCTGATCGAATCCCAGCTGCAGGATGCCACCCAGATCATTTGCGATATTTATTCTCGCTTCCGCTTTGAAAAGATGGTCTTTGATAACCGCAGCCAAATGTTCATGAACGCCGACACCCTGTGCCAGTTTATGACCGAAGCACAGAAGCAGTCCTATGGCGACGGTCTGGATCAGAATGTGATGCATCCCTATATGTGGGTATGCAAGAGCCACTACTACGGCCCCACTTACTATAATTTCCCCTATGCTTTCGGCGGTCTGTTCGCCCATGGCCTTTACGCCCAGTACGAAAAGGAAGGTCCTTCCTTTGTTCCCAAGTACAAAAAGCTGCTCTACACCACCTGTATCGCCACCGCAGAGGATACAGCCAAGGTTGCCGACATTGACCTGACTGATAAGGACTTCTGGCGTGGTGCATTGCAGACCATTGCCGATCAAATCGACCTATTCTGCGAGCTTGTGAAGGAGTAAGACCATGGACAATAGAATTTCTGCGCTGGCTGGTTTTCTGGACAGATCCGTCAGCAGCTATCACGCCATTGCCGCCCTTTCCGAAGAACTGCTAAAGGAGGGCTACACCCTCCTGTCGGAAAAAGGCAACTGGAATTTGGTTCCCGGCGGCAAGTATTATATGAAACGAAACGGCACTTCCTTGATGGCATTTCGTGTGCCCCAGGCATCCCCCAAGGGGTTTCTGCTCACTGCCAGCCACTGTGACCGCCCTGGCTTTAAGGTCAAGGAAAACCCAGAACTGAAAAATGCCTATATCCGTCTGGCCGTGGAGCGTTACGGTGGAATGCTGATGTCCACCTGGCTGGATCGTCCCCTGTCCGTTGCAGGACGAGTGCTGGTCGAAACAGAAGACGGTGTCGAAACAAAGCTGGTCAACATTGACCGGGATCTGCTTCTCATTCCCAATGTGGCCATTCACATGAACCGACAGGCCAATGATGGCTACAAATGGAATCCTGCCAGCGATATGCTGCCTCTGTTCGGTAGCAAAGACACCGCCGGTAAATTTGCTACCCTTCTGGAAGAAGCCGCCGGCGGTAAGGTATTGGGGCACGACCTGAGCCTGTATGTCCGGCAAAAGGCAACCATTTGGGGCAGTGAGGAGGAATTCATTTCCTCCACTGCATTGGATGATCTGGCCTGCGCCTGGTGCTGCACCCAAGGCTTCCTGAACGCTTCTGAAAGTGAGAATATGCCTATCCTTTGCGTATTCGACAACGAAGAGGTGGGCTCTTCTTCCCTGCAAGGCGCAGACTCTGATCTGCTGGAAGTAGTGCTGGAGCGGATCTGCACAGCACTGGATCTGAATAAGAATCAAATGCTTGCACAGAGCTTTATGCTTTCTGCTGATAACGCCCATGCCATTCATCCCAACCATCCGGAGTTTGCCGACCCCAACAACGCTCCTGTCATGAATCAGGGCGTGGTGCTGAAATTTAACGCCAACCAGCGTTACACCACCGACGGTGTTTCCGCTGCCATCTTCCGTAAGATCTGCGCCAAGGCCAACGTTCCTGTGCAGACCTACTGCAACCGTGCTGATCTGGCTGGTGGCTCTACCTTGGGCAACATCTCCCTGACCCATGTATCCATCCCCAGCGCAGACATTGGCATGCCCCAGCTGGCCATGCACTCCTGCTATGAAACCGCAGGCACCAAGGATGCCATTTATATGGAAGATGCACTGACCGCTTTCTATTCCACCACGCTCACCTGTGAGGACGGGCGCTACACTCTGAAATAAAAAGGAACAGCTGGCACAAAAGCGCCAGCTGTTTTTGTTTACTTTTGCAATAAGCCTGCCAACTGGCAAGTTACCGCCGCACAGCGGTGGGCTGACAGCTTCTCAAAAGTGGGATAATCCATGTCTGCTTCCTCATCTGCCTTGTCGGAAATGGCACGCAGGATCACAAAGGGCACGCCGTTGCGATAGGCTGTGTGGGCAATGGCGCAGCCCTCCATTTCGGTGCACAGGCCTTCTGTCAGTGTCACGATCTTATCCTTCTGCTCCTTTGTGCAGACGAACTGGTCTCCGGTAGCCACCCGTCCCAGCTTAATATGGCCGGGGTGCACCTCTTCTGCCGCAGCCACTGCCAGTTCGATCATGGTCTCATCCGCCGGGAAGGCGATCACATCCATCCCGGGCACTTTGCAATTGGGATAGCCGAAAGCGCAACAGTCAAAATCATGATAGATCGCATCCTGGCTGACCAGTAGATCCCCCACATCCAAATCGTTGCACAAAGAGCCTGCAATACCGGTATTCACCAAGTGCGTCACACCATAGTTGCTGCACAGTATCTGAGCGCACATGGCTGCATTGACCTTGCCTACACCGCACTGGACGACCACAGCAGGAAGTCCTTCCAAAACGCCCTCACAAAACTCCATGCCTGCAATGGTTGCAAAAGACTTTTCCTGCATTTTTTCTTTCAAGGTTTCGACTTCGACCACCATTGCGCCAATAATTCCCAATTTTCTCATAATTTTCTCCTTACTCTGGATACACCAGACGGCTGTCATCTATATCGTCCAAAAGTGCAGCATATTTTTTGCCCCAGAACTTAGCCATGGGCAAATTCATATCCAAATAATTGCCGCAGTCCTTGGCAGAAGCCCCCGGCACTTCCCCTTCAAATTCTGCAATAAAGCGGAAGCAATCTCTGACCAGAGGCACCACCTCCCGGCTGGAAAGATCCCCCTTCATCAAGAGGTAAAATCCGGTACGGCAGCCCATGGGGCCAAAATACAGCACCTTTTCTTTCCACTTCGGTTCATTACGCAAAAATGTTGCCGCCAGATGCTCGATGGTGTGCACTTCAGCGGTATTCATTACCGGCTCTTCATTGGGTGATGTCAGCCGCAAATCAAAAGTCGTGACTGTTTCTGTGCCCACATTATCTTTTCTGGAAACATACAGTCCCGGCTGCAACAAAATATGATCAATGGTAAAACTCGTTATTTTTTCCATTTTATTCTCCTGATTTTTCCGCTTACAGCAGTTTTCTATACAAAATTATCATACCCCATTTTCTTCCCAAATGCAAGAAAAAACATCTTTTTTTCTTCTTTTCACCCCAAATAGAAATCACTTGCAATTATTACCGTTTTCATGTATACTATATCCGTATTTTTATTAGGAAAGGTAGGGCTGAAAATGGAAACCCAGCCTATGCAGGACAATCGTCCCGTCAATCCCCGTCGAAAGAAAAAAACAAAAATGGAGATATTTCAGGAAGTTTACCTTCCTTTTTTGATTGTAGCAGCATCTGTTCTGGCGATCGTTGGGCTTGTTGTCAACATTGCCTCCATCAAAAAGACTTCCGCAGACGATCCTTCCAATCAGGCGTATCTGAGCCAGCTGACTCAGCAGTCCAAAGACCTGCTCACCCGTGCCGAAGCGATGGCCAGCGCCTATGACTATGATGGTGCACTGGAACTGCTTGCTACTTTTGAAGGTGATGCAAAAGATTTCCCTAAACTGAAAGAAGCAATCGACAACTATACCGTCATCAAAGCCAATATGGTCAGCTGGTCAGCCGATCAGGTGCCGAATTTATCATTTCATGTTCTCATTGCCGACCTTCAGGCTGCCCTGGCAGACAAAAGCTACGGTACAAATGGGTCCAATCTTTACAACCGCAACTTTATCTCCACCACAGAATTCTCCGCAATTTTGCAGCAGCTGTATGATAATGGCTATGTGCTGATCGATCTGGCTGACATTTATGATTACCGGGAAGAAGACGCTTCTTTTATCGAGAAAAAGATCCAGCTTCCTGCCGGCAAGAAGCCTCTTCTTCTGACAGAAACTCACTGTAACTACTACACTTATATGGAAGAAAGCCGCGGCTTTGCTACCAAACTCCTATATAACGACACTTTCTACAATGAAATGGTCACCCCCGATGGTTCCACAGTTACCGGTAGCTACGATGTTGTTCCGCTTCTGGAACATTTTATCCAGCTTCATCCGGACTTTTCCTACAAGGGAGCCCGGGCTACACTGGCTTTCTCCGGCTATGATGGTGTTTTCGGCTATCGCATCACCGCCAAAGACTTGACCCACGAGGCTCTTGCACAGGAACAGGCAGATGCAGCCGCCCTTGCCCAAGCTCTTCGTGACCACGGCTATCGGCTGGCTTGCTATACATACGACAATATCGATTACAGCGTTAAAAACAACTATGTT
The DNA here is from genome assembly GCA_964425865.1 of uncultured Oscillospiraceae bacterium. Taxonomy (GTDB): domain Bacteria; phylum Bacillota; class Clostridia; order Oscillospirales; family Oscillospiraceae; genus Faecousia. The sequence goes on from CAYROJ010000016.1 coordinate 10,852, forward strand.
GTAGAAAAGGATATTCGTCTTTGGCAGGAAAATATCGCCAATGTCATCGGACAAACGGATGTTCTTGTCTTTGCCCAAGAAGGCGATATTGGAAGCAGCTATCAGGATAACAACAAATTCGATATTCTACACGAAAATGGTTTCCACTATTTTCTGGGCAGCAGCTCCATACTTTTCCAGGAAGTAGGCGAGCGATATGTCCGCCACAATCGTCTGCTGGTTACCGGCTCCACCTTGGCGCACCATGCAGACTGGTTCCAGGGCATGATCGACACTGCCGATCTTTTGGACAGCTTACGGGGCAGCATTCCTGAATAACAAAAATCCGGACCAATGGTCCGGATTTTTCATATAATGGCTTAAATGCCGTTTCCTCGCAATTCAATGATCTGGTCACGCAGCACCGCAGCATATTCGTACTCCATCATTCTGGCAGCTTCCTTCATCTGCTTTTCCAGACGAGCGATCTCCTTTTCCTTTTCTGCCTTGGTCATCTTCACGCCGCTGCGGCCTTTGCGCTCGGCGGTGGGAGAGGAAATTTCGATCAGATCACGGACAGACTTGATAATGGTCTTTGGCACAATGCCATGGGCTTTGTTGTAGGCATCCTGGATCTCCCGGCGGCGAGCGGTTTCATCCAGTGCCGCCCGCATGGACGGAGTGATATTATCCGCATACATGATAACAAGGCCGTCTGCATTTCTGGCCGCACGGCCAATGGTCTGGATCAGGCTGGTCTCGCTGCGCAGGAAGCCTTCCTTATCCGCATCCAAAATAGCCACCAAACTGACCTCCGGCAAGTCCAGACCCTCTCTCAAAAGGTTGATGCCCACAAGCACATCGAACTTCGCCATGCGCAGATCACGCAAGATTTCCATTCGTTCCATAGCGCCGATGTCCGAGTGCATATAGCGCACCCGAATACCCGCTTTCTGCAAATAGACCGTCAGATCTTCTGCCATTTTTTTCGTCAGTGTAGTCACCAGAACCCGCTCACTGCGAGCAGTTCGGGCATTGATCTCGCCGATCAGATCGTCGATCTGCCCATCAATGGGCCGCACCTGCACGATCGGGTCGAGCAAGCCTGTGGGACGAATGACCTGTTCCACGATCTGACCGGAGCGCGTACGCTCGTATTCGGCAGGGGTTGCAGAAACATAAATGACCTGATTGATCTTGCTGTCAAATTCCTCAAAGGTCAATGGGCGATTGTCATAGGCCGATGGCAAGCGGAACCCGTAGTTGACCAGCGCATCTTTTCGGCTGCGATCACCTGCAAACATGGCTCGGGTCTGGGGCAGGGTCACATGGCTCTCATCGATGATCATAAGAAAATCATCAGGAAAATAATCCAGCAGCGTTGTAGGCGGTGTGCCGGGCGCACGACCCTGAATGACCCGGGAATAGTTTTCTATACCGTTGCAGAATCCGATCTCTGTCATCATTTCCAGGTCATAGTTGGTGCGCTGTGCAATGCGCTGGGCTTCGATCAGCTTGTTTTCTGCTTGAAACTTCTCCACCTGCTCATCGCATTCCCGTCGAATATCCAGCATCGCCCGATGCAGTTTTTCTTTGGACGCAACATAATGGCTGGCAGGATAGATGGCTACATGGTCAACATAGCGCTCGGTCATGCCGGAAACGGCATTGATCTCAGAAATGCGGTCAATTTCATCCCCAAAAAACTCCACCCGAATGGCTCTTCCGGACCAATAGGCCGGATAAATTTCCAGCGTATCCCCCCGCAGTCGAAACTTATTTCTGGAAAAGTCAATGTCATTTCGCTCGTAGCGGATCTCCGTCAGCTTTTGAAGCACAGCATCCAGAGGATATTCATGCCCCACACGCAGGGAAATGACCATACTTTTATAGTCGATGGGGTCGCCCAGACCATATAGACAGCTGACCGAGGATACCACGATCACATCCCGGCGTTCAAACAAAGCCGCTGTGGCAGAGTGGCGCAGGCGGTCGATCTCCTCATTGACAGAAGCATCCTTTTCGATATAGGTATCCGTGTGGGCAATATAGGCTTCCGGCTGATAGTAATCGTAGTAGGAAATGAAATACTCTACGGCATTGTTGGGAAAAAACTCCCGAAATTCCGAACACAGTTGGGCTGCCAGCGTCTTATTATGTGCAAGCACCAGCGTAGGCCTATTCAGCTTTTCAATGACAGAAGCCATGGTGAATGTCTTGCCGGAGCCGGTCACACCCAAAAGGGTCTGTTCCCGCAGCCCCCAGGATACGCCGTTGGCCAGTTTTTCAATGGCCTGTGGCTGATCGCCGGAGGGTTTGTATTCAGATACCAATTGAAATTTATCCATAGTCCCTCCTTACAGATAGGCCATTCGTTCGCCGGGTCGATACAGCCCCGACTGGGCAAGAGAAACATAATCATTCTCTGCAAAGATCAAATGATCAAACAACGCAACATCCACCGTTGCCAAAGCCGCTGCCAGTCGATTGGTAGCCATCACATCTTCCTGAGAAGGCAACGCAATACCGCTGGGATGATTATGTGCCAGCACCACCGTAGATGCCTTTTCTGCCAATGCGATCTCTACAATGCTCCGGGGAGAAATGATGGCAGAATTCAGTTCCCCTTCCCCCACCATTCGGCAACTGATCACATTGCAATTGGCATTGAGGCAGAGCAGAAACACCGTCTCCACCTGCCGCCCGAAGAAATAGGGCATCATATACTTGCCGCACTCTTCCACATCCTTCATTTGAATGCCTTTGTTGGAGCTGTCTACCTGATAATAACGGCCGGCAGCTTTGACCAAATGCAGAAAAGTGGCCGCACTCTCTCCAATTCCCGGCACTTTCATCAATTCCGGGATCGATGCATCCATGACCCTGGACACAGAGCCAAACCGGTCGATCAGTGCATGCGCCAGTTCGTTGGTATCCTTACGGGGAATGCAGTAAAAAAGCAACAATTCCAGTGCCTGCACCTGATTGAAATGATCCAGCCCCTCGTTGCGAAAGCGTTCTATCACTCTTTTTCGATGTCCTTCATGAATTGACATTATTTCACCACATTTCACGGATTTCTCTTGCGTTTTCGTAAATTTTTGTTAGAATAGAGAAAGGGGCATTTTCTGTCGAAATCCCCCGAGGGTAATTTTTTAATTTATGTGCATCCTATGCCAGAGGAGGTGGAACATGGAAACGCAGAATAAGGATCTTCCCATGCTGGATTTGATCCTGCAGCCCGCATTTTATGTGACCCAGGGAAAAATCGCCCAAATCAACCAGGCAGCTTCTGCATATCTGCTCAATGTCGGCGATGAAATCGCCCCACTGCTGGCGACCGGTCATGAAGATTATCTTCATTTCAAAGAGGGGTCCCTCTGTCTGTTGCTTTCCATCGGCGGTCAAAAGGTGGACACTACCATCCTCTGGATAGACGGACAGCAGCTATTCATTCTGGAACAGGCCACTGCCCTTGCCGAGCTTCGGGCCCTTTCTTTGGCTGCTCAGGAGCTGCGAAATCCTCTGACAGGTATGCTCTCCTGCGCAAGTCAGCTTGTACCTGCCCAGGCAGATCCAGTCCAAGCTGCCCAGTTTAACCGGCGAATGCACCAGATCATGCGCATCGTCAGCAATATGTCCGATGCGGTCTACTACTGCGAGAACACCGCCGGACGCATGGAGTATGTGCAGATATGTGCTTTCTTGGAAGAGATTCTGAGCAAGGGGCAGACCCAGCTAAAACATGCTGACATCCACTTGTGTTACTCTCTGCCCAACACGCCCATCTACACGCTGATCGATGCAGAAAAGGTAGAACGAGCCGTCTATAATCTCATTTCCAATGCTGCCAAGCACACCGCTCCCGGTGGGCAGATCACCATCACGCTGACCGCAAAAAATCGGCTGTATCTGTCGGTTTCCGACAGCGGCCATGGCGATCACGCCCCTGTCCAGGCCAATATTTATTCCCGGTATCTCCGTGCCCCTTCCATCAGCGACGGTTTAGAGGGCATTGGTCTTGGGATGGTGCTGGTGCGTGCAACTGCAGCGCTGCACAATGGCATTGTGCTTATAGACCATCCCGATGGTCAGGGCACTCGTGTTACCATGACTCTGGAAATAAAGCAAGAAAAAGCCTCCAAAGTCCGTTCCCCCATTTTCTATCCGGACTATGCCGGAGAACGGGATCACATCTTGCAGGAGCTTTCCGATGTGCTTCCTGCCAGCTTGTATGCCGATGAAAAACTGTTTTGACTGCACCCCACCTTTGTGGGGTGCTTTTTATTTCAGATAAGGGCGCAAATACTGGCCGGTATAGCTTTTTTCCACCTGCGCCACTTCCTCCGGCGTACCGCTGGCTACCACAAATCCGCCGCCGTCGCCGCCTTCCGGGCCAAGGTCGATAATATGGTCGGCTGTCTTGATCACATCCAGGTTATGCTCAATGACAAGCACTGTATTGCCGGCATCCACCAAAGTCTGCAAGACCTCGATCAGCTTGTGGACATCGGCTGCGTGAAGGCCGGTAGTAGGCTCGTCCAGCACATAAATGGTGCGGCCCGTAGAAACTCTTGCCAGCTCTGTGGCCAGCTTCACACGCTGCGCTTCGCCGCCGGAAAGGGTGGTAGAGGACTGGCCCAGCTTCACATAGCCCAAGCCCACTTCCACAAGGGTTTGAGCCTTACGGCGAATTTTCGGCAAATTCTCAAAGAAATCCACCGCTTCCTCCGCCGTCATATCCAGCACCTGACTGATATTTTTACCCTTGTACTGGACTTCCAGCGTTTCCCGGTTATACCGTGCCCCCTTGCAAACCTCACAGGGGACATAGACATCCGCAAGGAAGTGCATTTCAATTTTCACCAAGCCATCACCGCAGCAGGCTTCACATCGGCCGCCCTTCACATTGAAGGAGAAACGGCCGGGGCCATAGCCACGCATTTTGGCATCGGCAGTGGACGCAAACAGATCACGAATGTCATTAAATAGACCCGTATAGGTCGCAGGATTGCTGCGGGGGGTACGGCCAATGGGGCTCTGATCAATGTCGATGACTTTATCCAGGTATTCCATACCCTCCACCTTCAGGCAAGCACCGGGGCGGGTACGGGCGTGGTTCAGCTTGCCAAGCAACGTCTTATTCAGCACTTCCCCCACCAGACTGGACTTACCAGAACCGGACACGCCGGTGACACAGGTAAGGGTTCCCAACGGAATTTCCACATCCACATTTTTCAGGTTGTTTTCTGTCGCTCCCCGGACAGCCAGCACTTGACCGTTTCCGCTTCTCCGGTGCTGGGGCACAGGGATCTTTTTCACCCCGGACAGATACTGACCCGTAATGGACTCCGGGCAATCCAGAATATCCTGCAAGCTACCGGCCGCCACAATCTGACCGCCATGGCTGCCTGCACCGGGGCCTACATCCACGATAAAGTTGGCCGCACGCATGGTGTCCTCATCGTGCTCCACCACAATGAGGGTATTGCCGATGTCACGCAAATGCTTCAGAGTCTCCAAAAGTTTATCATTGTCCCGCTGATGCAAGCCAATGGAAGGCTCGTCCAGAATATACAGAACACCCATCAAAGAAGATCCGATCTGGGTGGCCAGACGAATACGCTGGCTTTCGCCGCCGGAAAGGGTACCGGATGCCCGGGACAGGGTCAGATAGCTTAAGCCCACATCTTTCAAGAACTGTAATCGGGAGCGAATTTCTCGAAGGATCTGGTCAGCAACCGTTGCCATATTCCCCTCCAAATGGAGATTGTCCACAAATTCCAAGGCATTCTCCACGCTCATGCGGCAGAAATCCATAATGCCGATACCGCCCACGGTCACTGCCCGGGCAATATCCGACAGGCGGTCGCCATGGCAATGGGGGCACGGTGCAGTGGACATACACTCCTCCAGTTCTTTCCGGGCAGCGTCGGACTGGGTTTCCCGATAGCGACGGGAAATATTGTTGAGGATGCCCTCAAAGGGCTGTTCCAGCACGCCCATACCGGTACCACGGTTATAGGTCATGCGCAGCTTCTCCCCCTTTGTGCCGTAAAGGATAATATCCATGGCCTCCGGAGAAAGGGTTTTGATAGGATCAGTCAGGGAAAAATGATATTTTTTTGCCAGGGCTTCAAAATACATCCGAAACACAGAATCCGTTCTGGCACTTTGCCAACCGGAAGCCTGGATCGCACCGTCAAAAATGGACTTATCCTTATCCGGGATCACCAGATCCGCATCGGCAACCAATTGGAAGCCCAAACCGGTACAGGTAGGACAGGCACCGCTGGGATTATTGAATGAGAACATCCGGGGTTCCAGCTCCGTCAGGCTGATACCGCAATCCTCACAGGCATAGTTCTGAGAGAATGTCAACTCCTGGTTGCTGTCCGGCAACTGAATGATGACAAGTCCACCGGAATGGCTGCAAGCAGTCTCAATCGAATCTGTTAAACGGCGGCGCAGCCCCTCTTTCAGTACCAGACGGTCTACCACCAGCTCAATATTGTGCTTTTTGTTCTTTTCGCAGCTGATGGTCTCCGTCAGATCGTAGAGGATGCCGTCTACACGCACACGGGCAAAGCCCTGCTTTCGGGCATCTTCAAAGACCTTTTGGTGCTCACCCTTTTTCCCTCGGATCACCGGCGACAGGACTATAAATCTCGTTCCCTGTCCCAGCGAGTCTACCCGGTCAACGATCTGGTCGATGGTCTGGCGGGAGATCTCTTTGCCGCATTTGGGGCAATGAGGCACGCCCACTCTTGCCCACAGAAGGCGCAGATAGTCATAGATTTCCGTCACTGTGCCCACAGTAGAGCGGGGATTTTTAGAGGTAGTCTTCTGGTCAATAGAAATCGCCGGGGACAGACCGTCAATGGAGTCCACATCCGGTTTATCCATCTGTCCCAGAAACTGCCGGGCGTAAGAGCTCAGGCTCTCCACATATCGCCGCTGGCCCTCAGCATAGATGGTATCAAAGGCCAAGCTGGATTTGCCGGAACCGGACAGGCCGGTAAAGACCACCAACTTGTCCCGTGGAATGGTTAAATTCACATTTTTCAGGTTGTTTTCACGCGCGCCCTGAATGATGATTTTGTCGTTCATGGTCTACTCCTGTCGTATTTTTCGTAGTATACTATTATACCACAGTTTTACCCGGTGTACAAGTAGTTTTCAAACAAAAATTTGCATTCCGCTGTTAAAAATAAGTATTTCCGCCTTTGTGGGCATTTTCCCCAAATTCCCACCTATTTTTCTAAAAAATTATGCAAGATTTTGTGTGAATTCTGGTTGCTTTTTTTATTCATTCAGTGCTATAATGACAAGTGTGGGTTTTCCACTAGAAAAAAAGAATAATCAGTGAGGTATTGAGATGCACGCCTACGACAACATCAAAATTTTCACCGGCAATTCCAATCCTGCCTTTGCCCAGACCGTATGTAAAGAACTGTGGTTGCCCATGGGCAAAAGCACCGTCAAGGCTTTCGCCGACGGTGAGGCTTCTATTTCTCTGGAAGAGACTGTCCGTGAAGCCGATGTGTTCCTGATCCAGTCCACCTGCAAGCCTGTCAACGATAACTTGATGGAGCTGCTGGTCATGATCGATGCCTGCCGCCGTGCTTCCGCCGGCCGTATCACCGCTGTCATCCCCTATTTTGGTTACGCTCGTCAGGATCGTAAGGCCAAGAGCCGTGATCCCATCTCTGCTAAGCTGGTCGCCAATATGCTCACCGCTGCCGGTGCCGACCGTATTCTGACCATGGATCTGCACGCTGCTCAGATCCAGGGCTTCTTCGACATTCCCGTTGATCACCTGCTGGGTGCCCCCACCTTTGTGGACTACTTCATGAACAAGTTCCCCGAGGATAAATTCAACCACGAGGAATTTGTTGTGGTCTCCCCCGATGTTGGCAGCGTCGGCCGTGCAAGAACCTTCGCTTCCAAGGTCCATATGGGTCTGGCCATTGTCGATAAGCGCCGTCCCAAGGCCAATGTGTCTGAGGTCATGAATGTCATCGGCGATGTAAAGGGCAAGACCTGCATCCTGTATGATGATCTGGTGGACACCGCTGGCTCCCTGTGCAATGCCGCCAAGGCTCTGGTAGAGGTAGGCGGAGCAAAGGAAGTTTACGCCTGCGCTACCCACGGTGTTCTGTCCGGCCCTGCCTTTGATCGTCTGAACGAAAGCGTCATCAAGGAG
>CAYROJ010000017.1:0-18744 GCA_964425865.1 uncultured Oscillospiraceae bacterium
AGGAAATGGTGGACATCACCCATGAGCTGGGCAAGGAAGCCATGATGTTCCTGGGTGACCACTGGATCGGCACTGAGCCTTTCATGGAAGAGTGGAAGACCATCGGCGTGGATGCAGTCGTCGGCTCTGTGGGCAACGGCTCTACCCTGCGCCTGATCTCCGACATTCCCGGTGTCAAGTATACCGAAGGCCGCTTCCTGCCCTACTTCTTCCCGGATACCTTCCACGAAGGCGGCGATCCCGTAAAGGAAGCCAAGGAGAACTGGGTCACTGCCCGCCGTGCCATTCTGCGCAAGCCCATTGACCGGATCGGCTACGGTGGCTATCTGAAGCTGGCACTGCAATTCCCCGAATTTATCGACTACATTGAGTCCGTCTGTAACGAGTTCCGGGAACTCTATGAAAATATCAAGGGCACTACCCCCTACTGTGTCAAGACCGTGGCCGTCCTCAACTGCTGGGGCAAAATGCGTGCCTGGGGCTGCCACATGGTGCACCACGCCCTGTATCAGAAGCAGAATTACTCCTACGCCGGCATCATTGAAGCCCTGTCCGGTGCTCCCTTTGATGTAAAATTCATCTCCTTCGACGATATTCGCAATGATCCCAAGCTGCTCGACTCCATTGATGTCATCATCAATGTCGGTGACGGCGATACTGCCCATACCGGCGGTGCTGAGTGGGAAGACCCCACCATTTCCTCCGCCATTCGCCAGTTCGTCCACCGTGGCGGCGGCTTCATCGGTGTTGGCGAGCCTTCCGGTCACCAGTACCAGGGGCGCTATCTGCAGCTGTGCAGCCTGCTGGGTGTGGAGAAGGAAACCGGCTTCACCATGAACTACGACAAGTATAACTGGGAGCAGCACCCTGACCACTTTATTCTGGAAGATGTGGCAGACCAGGTGGACTTTGGCGAAGGCAAGAAGAGCATCTATGCCAAAGAAGGTGCCGAAATCCTTGTACAGAAGGAAAAGGAAGTCCAGATGGCCGTCAACAGCTACGGCGACGGCCGCAGCGTCTATATTTCCGGCCTGCCCTACTCCTTTGAAAACAGCCGTGTGCTGTACCGTGCCATTCTGTGGGCAAGCCACGCCGAGCAGGATCTGCACAGATGGTTCTCCAGCAACTACAATGTGGAAGTCCACGCCTTTGTTGCCAACGGCAAGTACTGCGTGGTCAACAACACCTACGAGCCGCAGGACACCACTGTTTACACCGATCACGGCAGCTTTGATCTGCATTTGGATGCCAACGAGATCCGCTGGTACGAGATCTGATAGGAGCGACAACTATGGATGCTTTAATTCAAGCCGTTCTAAGCCAGTTTCCTCTGGACAGCGCTCCTGTTTCTGCCCAGCGCCACGGCTGCGGCCATATTAACGAAACCTATTTGGTCGTCACCCAGTCCGGCCGCCGCTACATTCTGCAAAAGCTGAGCAACCGTGCCTTTCCCGACATTGCCGGCTTGCAGGAGAATATTGCCGCAGTCACCGCCCATTTGCACAAAAAAATTGCAGATTCCAACGGTGCATTGACCCTGATCCCCACGGTAGACGGCAAAAACTGGTATCACCACGGGGAAAACAGCGATTGGCGTGTCTATGATTTTATCGAAAACGCCATCTGCCTGCAATTGCCGGAAACCGATGAGGACTTTTATCAGTCCGCCATTGCTTTCGGTACATTCCAGCAGCAGCTGACCGATTTTCCTGCGGAAACACTGCACGAAACCATTGCCCGTTTCCACGACACGCCCAACCGCTATCGGCTGTTTAAAGAAGTGATCGAAAAAGATCCCATGGGTCGTGCCAAGGATGTGCAGCAGGAAATCGAATTTGCTCTGGCACACGAGGAAGTGGGCAGCCGTCTGATGGGTCTGCTCAAGGAAGGCAAGCTCCCCCTGCGTGTTACCCATAATGACACCAAGCTGAACAATGTCATGCTCCGTGCTGATACCCGTACCCCTCTGTGTATTGTGGATCTGGACACCACCATGCCCGGCCTCAGCGCCTATGATTTCGGTGATTCCATCCGCTTTGGTGCCGCCACTGCACTGGAGGATGAAAAGGATCTGAGCAAGATGACCATCGATCTGGATCGGTTCCGCATCTTCACCCGTGGCTTCCTGCAAGCCTGCCCGGGCTTGACCGAGGCAGAGCGCAAGGCGCTACCCTTGGGTGCGCTGACCATGACCCTGGAATGCGGTGTCCGCTTCCTGACGGACTTCCTGGACGGCGACCACTATTTCGGTATCCACTATCCCGAGCATAATCTGGATCGTTGCCGCACCCAGTTCAAGCTGGTGGCAGAAATGGAAGCCCATTGGGCCGAAATAGAGCGCATCGTCGAAGAAGAAATGCACTAAAAGATCAAGAGCCGCTGGCAATAGCCAGCGGCTCTGTATATTTTCAGAAAAGCGCAGAGATCGTCATCAGCAGGCACAGCAGCACCAGCACGATCATTCCCGTGTTTAAATAAACCGTCTTCAGTGCTGTTCCCTTGGGCAACTGCGCCTCCGCCGGATACCAAACCAGCTTTTTATAGTTGATAAGGATCTGAATAAGGCCAGCCAGTGCAAGCCCTGCAAGTGCAAAAGTGTAGAGCATATAGATCAGTATTCCCGGCATCATCTGCCCGTACAGCTCCATCAGCGCCTCGACAGATGCATTTGGATCAATAGCTGCCAATACATCCATGTCCACCAGCGACATGATCCAGGGAGCCACCACTGCACCCATAAAATTAACGATGGCGTGCATCAGCACCGAATAGCGCAGCCGACCGGTGCGCAGATAGAGATAAGCGAACACCAGCCCCAGTCCAAAAGCATAGAAAAGCTGGAAGAAATTACCGTGAAACAAGCCAAAAGTCAACGCCGACAGGAAAACCGCCAGCTTTTCGCCATATTTTGCGGTGCGGTCGATGATCTGCTTACGGAAAATATATTCCTCGATCACAGGTGCCAGAATGACCATCACCAGAACCTTCAGCGGATTTGTGTCCATTGCATAGGAAGCCACCGTATTCTCCGCTTGGCCGCCGGATAGCGCCATGGACAGGAAGGTTCCCACCAAATTACCGCCGTACATCAGGCAGTATCCTACCAGCAGCAGGATCAAAAACTGCTTTGCGCCCAGTTTTTTCTCCTGGGGTGCCTGGGCAGGAAGCCTTTTCAGCATCAGAAGTCCCACCGGCACCGCCAGCAGGTAAATGGGCAGGAAAGTACCCAGCCATATTCCCCAGGACGATCCCGTCAACCAGTTTTCTTCGCCCCAGAGCGCTTCCGGCACCCCAAACCAGAGTGCTTGCAGCACTGATGCCAAAACCATGATCACACACAGCGCCCAGCCGATGCGGGAAAACACCCGTTTGATGGGTTGCCCGTTAAACTCAATTTGTTCCATAAGCGCCTCCAAATGATGGTATTTCTCTTTCATTATATCACAAGCGGCCTTCAATGCAAGACATATCCGGCAAATCTCTCTTTCCACTAGATTTTTGGAAAAAAGTGCAGTATAATAAAAGAAAAAATAGAACCGAGGGAGTCTTATGAATAGACACTATAAAATGTCCGTTGCTTTGGATGTGGATGATCTGCTGCTAGAATGCATTCCCTATGCCATCCGTTTGGCCAATGAGAAATACCACATGGAGCCTCCCCTTTCCATCCATGAGGTGGATCGCTGGGGTCATTTGGGAAACCGTGCCGATGTGATTTTCGAGTATTTCAATGATCCGGCCTTTTATGAAAATCAGCCCATTATTCCCGGTGCAAAAGAATTTGTCCGAAAGCTGACCCAAATCGCAGAAGTTTTTATTTCTACATCCATCCCCCCGGAGTTTATGGGCATCCGTGCCAAACGGCTGATGGAAGAATTCCCGGAAATCCCTGTGGGAAATATCTACATGGGCAGCCGCAAGGACAAAATCAGCGTAGATGTGCTGTTTGACGACGGTATGCACAATGTGTTCAAATCCAACGCCAAGTATCCCATTTTGATGCGCCGTCCCTGGAATCAGGATGCCACCGGTATGCTGGCCGTAAACAATTACGATGAATTTTTAAAGTTGCTGGAGGTCATCATCAAGAGTAATTCCTCTCTGGAAGATCCGGTTCTGAAGCATCCGTGCATCGTGTGCCTGGTCGGCCCTTCCGGCAGCGGCAAGACCAAGGTCGCCGGAAAGCTCATGACCATGACGGACACGCTGGAAAAGCTGCAATCCTACACCACCAAAGACCTCACCAGCCTGAAAGAGAATGACTGGTACAATTATGTATCCGCAGAAGAGTTCCGCAGGATGCTGGACGATAACCAGCTTTTTGAGTCCACCATGTACGCAGGCCATGGCTTCGGCTCGAAAAAAGCCGATGTTTTGAACATCCTGCAAACCGGGAAAAATGTGCTGACCACCATGGACATCTGCGGTGCTATGGCCTTGAAATGCCATTTTGACAATGTGGTGACGATCTACATCAAACGGGATCGCAAAACCTTGATCGAATCTATCCTGAAGAAGAATTCTACCATCGAGGATAAGACCAACCGAATTCTGGCCATCGACTCGGAAAAGAGCAATATCCCTCTGTGCGATTATGTGATCTACAACCATTCCTATGAGGAGGCCGCCAAGGAAATTCTGGAAATTCTGGATGTCTGATCCACAGGCTTTCATCCTTCGTTTTAAATTCCATTCCCATTTTAATATCAGCAATACACTTGATTTTAAAATGGACGAATCATATTCCTGTAGCACCGTCTGAGTGGAGCTGCCATGCCGCTCCACTTTTTCCAACGCAATGCGCTTACAACCAATGGGTGACGAAAATTTCCAGACCAATAAAGATCAAAATCGCACCGCCCAGAATATCTGCCTTTCCGGCCAGCTTGGTGCCGGCCTTTTTTCCAATGGCAAGACCGACAAAGCAAATACAGAATGTAACTGCACCGATCAGCAAGCAGGCCAGCAACGCCTCCATCCAGCCATATTCGGCAATGGTAAATCCAACAGAAAGGGCATCGATGGAAGTTGCAACGCCCTGCACCACAAGTGCCTTCAACCCAACGGCCGCTTTTTCTTCCTCGGCATCCTTGTTCTTAATGCCTTCATAGAGCATTGTGCCGCCAATATAGGCCAGCAAGATCAGTGCGATCCAGGGAATAAACTGTTCAAATACAGCAAAATACTGTGCAACTGTCGAAACGCAGATCCAGCCGATCAGCGGCATAAAAAACTGAAAGGCCGCAAACACGCCGGCAATCGCACCCATTCTTCCCTTTTTCATCTGCGGTTCGCCCAGGCCGTTGGCCAGAGATACCGAAAATGCATCCATTGCCAATCCTACCCCCAGCAGAATGCTGTTGAAAAAGAACGAAAACCCCAATGTCATTTCCTTTTTCCTCCTCTTATGTGTGTTCGACTCCGAACAAATGCAGGCCAAACGCCTTACATTCATCCCCCCGAAAATAAAAAAGCCCAAGCACGGTAATATCCGCACTTGGTGTCAAATAAAAAGACTCCATGTACAGCTATCCCTAGCATACATGAGTCTCGCAAATTAAAACAAGCCAGGCCAAATGGTCAGTATGTTGACTTGTTACGCTATGTACACGCCTGCTACTCCCTCATTCTTTTTTAAGAATAACACAGTTTGCCGGATATGTCAAGTTCTACGGTCTAAAAACAGAGCAAAGCCGTGATAGCCCTGTCGGTGACGGGACTATCACGGCTGCGATCATTCCGCTTCTTTCGTATAGTACTGCGCCTGTGCATCCCACAAGGCGTGGTACTTTCCTTTCTCATCGGAAAGCAATTCCTCGTGCGTTCCCTGCTGGATCACTTTGCCGCCGTCAAACACGGCGATCTCGTCGCAGAATTTGCAGGAAGACAGCCGATGGCTGATGTAAATGGCGGTCTTATCCCCGGCGATCTCGTTGAATTTACCGTAGATCTCCGCCTCGGCAATGGGGTCAAGGGCGGCGGTAGGCTCATCGAGGATGATGAAGGGCGCATCCTTGTATAGCGCCCGGGCAATGGCGATCTTCTGGGCTTCGCCGCCGGAAACCTCCACACCGCTCTCGTCCATTTCCTTATAGAGCATGGTGTCCAAGCCCTTTTCCATGGTTTCCAGCCGGTCGCCAAAGCCTGCATCTTGCAAAGCTTTTTCCACTTTTTGACGGTCGTATTCCCTGCTTCCAGCCACATTGCTGCCCAAGCTCTGGGCAATGAGCTGGAAGTCCTGGAATACAACGGAGAAGATGTTCATGTAATCGTCATAGCGGTACTTGCGAATGTCGATGCCGTTGAGCAGGATCTGCCCCTCCTGAGGGTCGTAAAGCCGACACAAAAGCTTAATGAAAGTGGTCTTGCCGCTGCCGTTTTCACCCACGATGGCCAGCCGCTTGCCCACCTTGAACTTCATGTTCACATGGCGCAGAGCCCAATTCCCCGAGCCGGGATATTGGAAGGACACATCTTTAAATTCCACCTCATACTGCCGATCAGACCGCTTTTCCGTGGTCAGGCTGCCCTGATACATCTGATCCGGCGTGTCGATCAGTTCATAGATGATGCTCAGGAAACGATGATTGCTGCGCAGCTTATCGACACTAAACAGAAGCTTGCTGACATTGCCGGACAGCGAAGTGACGGCACTGACATACTGGGTCACGGAACCAATGGAAAATGCGCCTGCCCAGGCTTTCAGGCAGGTGAACATATACACGAACAGCGTAAACACCACATCAATGGACGAACCAACGCTGCGCAGCATGGCATAAGGGCCACGCATTAACTTGTCAAAGGCACCGCCGGCAGAGAATGAGGTGCTTTTCATAAAGCCGGAAACCACATTCTGCTGTTCATAGGTACGGATATCCAGCCGCCGTTCCCGATCGCTCGCCATGCGGCAATAGAAGGAAAACTGTCGATTGCCAAGTGCCGCATCGTCGGCCAGCGACACCCATTTTTTCTCAAACAGGCCAATCAGTCGTGCCCCTGCAATGCTGATGGTTGCCATCGCAGCGAGCATGGCCAGCGCAAACAAGGGAGAATTGAGCACCGTCAAGCTCCCCTCCGGCACCTGCTGGGTAAACAGGCTCACCGTTAGCGCCACTGCGCCAAAGATGCTCAGCGCAGACTTCAATATCGTATCCGTCAGCGACAGCGCCATATTGATGCCGTAGCCGCTCCAGTTGGCGAACTGCTCCACCTGCGCACGCAGGTCACGAAAATGGGGATCATCCACATTGGCATAGTCGGTGCCAAGATATTTTTCCATGATCATGCGGTTCATCTGGGGATTGTGACGTGTGTCCAGAGAACGGTTCCAGCCGTTGAGCAGTGCCTTTGCGATACCACAGGCCGCTGTTACCGCCACCGCCCAAATAATCCACTGGAGCAGAACCTCTTTTCGGCGAAGAGTTGCCAATTCATTGATAAACTGGGCGGACAGCCAAATGGTCAGATAAGGACTGATGGCTTCCACCATATTGCGAATGACCATACAGCTAATTCTTCCCGGCACAAAACGTTGCACATCCTTCAGCGACCGAAAATAAAGGGACAGGATCTCTTTCCAGCTATTTTTCTTATTCTTCGCCACGGAAATCAGCTCCTTCCTGATAGTATCGGCTCTGGACTTCGTAAAGGTCGGCGTAAGCGCCCTTTTTCGCCAGCAATTCTTCATGGGTGCCCTCTTCTGCGATCTTGCCATCGGCAATAAAGAGGATCCGGTCACAGAATCGAGTCGAAGCCAGCCGGTGGGAAATGAAAATGGAGGTCTTTCCGCCGGACATCTGGCTATACTTTTCATAAATATCGCTTTCGGCGATGGGATCCAGAGCCGCAGTCGGCTCATCCAGCACCAGCAGCGGGCCGCCCTTATACAGTGCACGGGCCAGCATCAGCCGCTGGGTCTGACCGCCGGAGAACAGCACACCGTCTAAGTACACATCCCGGCCCACATGGGTGTTCAGCCCCTCCGGCAATCCCCGGACAAAATCCGCCAGACCTGCCAGCTCCAGACAATTCCATACCTTTTCTTCGTCAATATTCTCCGTCCGCTGGGCTATGTTTTCCGCCACGGTCATATCCAGCACGGAAAATTCCTGAAATACAGCGCAGAGAAGCCTATAATAGTCCTGTCGATTAAATTCCCGAATGTCGATGCCGTTGAGGGTCACGCTTCCCTCGGTGGGGTCATAGAAGCCGCAAAGCAGCTTCACGATGGTGGTTTTGCCGGCACCATTGAGACCCACAATGGCCAGCTTTTCTCCCGGATGAATGGTCAAGTTCAGATGTTCAAACAGGTTCTTTTCCGCCCCGGGATAGCGGAAGGTCACGTTTTCCAACCGCAGCTCACATTTTGAAGTATCCGGCAAGGGGCGGCCACTTTTTGTGCGGAAGGGTTCACTGCCATCAATATAGGCGATCACAGCACCAATGCCCTGCGTTTCCCGATAGATGGTGCCACAGTCCTCCAAAATGCCGGAGATCCATGTGGTAAAGCCGGAGATCGCCGTAAAATACAGCAGAAATTCCGATGCGCTCAGGTTTCCATCCAGGGTCATTTTCAGCAGGTACAGGTAGGCAACGGCGTTTTGCACCAGCGTCATCAGCACACCAAAAGCCGCAGAGGCAACCAGACTCCGCTCACGCCGATGGACAAAAGCCGCCTGTGCACGCAGCGCATCGGCGTAGATCTGACGGAGCCAGTTCCCCAGACCAAAAATGCGAATATCCTTGGCTGTTTCGATGGTCTCAGCACGGTGCCGCAGATAGTTCAGGCGGCGCCAGTGCTGTCCCTGCTCGATCTCATTGCTGAATTTGCGCAGCACACGCAGCCGCACAGCAGATGCAGCCAAACAACTGACAAGGGAGATAATGATCAAAAACGGATCCACGCCCGACATGGCCAGCAGATACAGGACGAAGCAGCCTATATTGGTCAAAAGCGAGGTCAGCGATGTCCAAATATGCTCTGTAGACTCGTTGTTACTGTCGGTTTCATTCAGCGCTCTGCCCAGCAGCTTTCTTCTTTCTTCCAGGAGGAAGTTGGAATAGCTGGTGGTGAAGGATTTGTGGTTGATCCGTTCGATGATTGCACTGCGGACATCTACACGTGGGATCAATGAGCGAGTATCCAGATAATTATGCAGCGTGGTCAGTAGAAAGATCAGGCCGCAGAAGATGGCAATCGTCGCAAACAATTCTCCCAGCGGTGCAGCGCTCTCCACCTTACCGAGGATCTGCGGCGCAATGTACAGCTGCGCCATATTCTGCCCGATTCTAATAGCCGAAAGGGTAAAGCACATGAAGATGACACTTTTGCTGTTTTTCCACGCCATCGACAGCATGAATCGAATACTTTTGAAAACACTGTATTTAGGATCTTTGGTTTTCATCTCAACACCTCATTTCTGAGCATATCCTATCATAAAAAATCGTCCCCGGGATGATCTGGGGACGAATTGTTCTTTTCCGGGGACGAATTGCACAGTTTTCCTCTCCGTCAGCTTCGCTGACTGCCCCCTCAGAGGTAGCACAGTACAAGCCGTGACGAAGCGGATGTTACTCCTGGGGCAGCAGGATTTCCGTTGTAAAGGCACCGTCTTCTGAATTGCGGCTGATATAGCCCTCCAGCCGCTCTACAATGGCATCGATCCGCACCAGCCCGAAGCCATGGCCCTCCCCTTTGGAGGTTTTGAAAAGATTGCCTACCTTGTTCAGCTTCTTGCCGGAAGTAAAATTTGTAAAGGAAATATAGAGCTGGGTGCCCTTCATATCCATATACACCCGGATCAGCCGCTGCTCCTGGGGCAGAGAAAGGCTTGCTTCAATGGCATTGTCAAATAGATTACCAATGATACAGCACAGGTCGATCTCCGAGGATCTCAGCTTTACGGGAATATGGGCATCCGCCACCACCGGGATATTCTTCGCCTTTGCCAGCGAGATTTTGGAGTTCAGAATGGAATCGGTCATGGGATTTCCGGTCTTGATGACCGTATCCACCGTGGTCAGATCCTCGTCCAACAGATCCAGATACCGACAGATGGCCAACCAATCCTCCGTAGCTGCATAGGCCTTCATGGTCTGGATGTGATTGCGGTAATCATGCCGCCAGCCACGGATCTGCCGATACATATTGTCCACTTCCCGGTAATGAGTCTCGATCAGCTCCTGCTGATAGGAAGCGATCTGCTTATCTATTTGTTTCGAAAAGAGTTTCATGGCTTACCTCATGTTGATAATTGCCCGATTGACCCCCTCATAGGCCCCTCTGGGCAGGGGGATAGCCGTTTCGTCGGTCAGGCGGATCTCTGTTTTGGTCACACGGCTGATCTGGGTGATGTTCACGATTGCAGACCGACCCACCCGGTAAAACCGTTCATCCAGCTGCTTTTCCAGATCGCCCAGGGTCATTTTCACCGTCACATCCGTCTGGCCGTGGATGGTCACATAATTGCTTTGCACATCGGCGTAGCGGATCTGATAAATGGGCAGGCGCACCATTTCGCCGCCCACTTCAAAATGCAGAACCTTTTCGTTCTTGGCAAGCTTCTCCGCCGCCCGATCAAGGACGGCATGGAGCTTTTCTTCCTTCACAGGCTTCACAAGATAATGAAGCGCCGCCACTTCATACCCCTCGGCAATATAGTCGGAGTAGCCGGTAATGAACACAATCTGCACCGTTTCATTGTCCCGGCGCACCTTTTTCGCCATGGTCACGCCGTCCATATCGCCCATTTCCACATCCAGCAGCAAAATGTCCCAAGCCTTGTCTTCCGCATAGCGGAACAGGAAGTTCTCCGCCGAGGAAAATCCTTCCGCTTGAATATTCAGTTGATTTTTCTGCGCCCAGCCGTTCAAGATCTGCTGGACAAAGGCCGCATCCGCTGCGCTGTCGTCTACGATGGCTATTCGGTAAGACATTGGACCACCTCTTCCCTCTTTCTTTCCATTATAATCGGGAACAGGGCCGGATGCAAGGCTTGATTGCCCTTTTCTCTTGGAAATTCTTCCATTCCCAATAGAACTCCCTCCGCTTGCGCACAAGCAGAGGGAGCGTCCTTTCATCGGTTTTATTACAGCTGCACAATTTTTGTGGCGACATTTTCGCAAAAGGCTTTGTCATGCTCCACAAACAAAATGGTCGGTTGGGAGGAAAGCAGCACCTCTTCGATCTGCATCCGGGAAAGCACATCGATATAGTTCATGGGCTCGTCCCAAATATAGAGGTTTGCCCGCTGGGAAATAGACAGCGCCAGCAGCACCTTTTTCTTCTGTCCGGCGCTCAGGCTGGCCATGTCCCGTTCCATTTGGCTCTTGGACACATCCAGCTTCGCCAGCATGGCCAAAAACAGGCTTTCCTCCACGCCGCCCTCCTTGGCCAGGTCGCCGATCTTGCCCTGTAATCGGGAGGTATCCTGACTGACATAGGATATTTTCAGTCCATTTCCTTTCCAGAACTGTCCGGTGTAGGGAATGTCCTGCCCACAAATCAGCTTGATGAGGCTGCTCTTACCGCAGCCGTTTGCCCCCTGCAGGGCGATTCGATCCCCTTGCAGGATCTCAAAGCTGACATTTTGGCACACCGGCGACTGACCATAGGAAATATTCACCTCTTTTAGTTCCACCAACCGCTTGGTCTGAAAGGGGGTGTGGATGATTTTCAAAGCATCGCTGCGCTCAATGTTTTTCAGCAGCTTGCTTTTTTCCTCGATGGCCGCCGTTTGCCGCTTTTCAATAGCTTTGGAACGGGTCATCATTTTCTCTGCCTTGTGTCCGATATAGCCCCGATCACAAGGGCCAAAACCGATTTTTGTAGCTTCCACCCGATCACTCCATCTGGCCTTCTCCCGGGCGGTCTCCTCCAGACGGCTGATCTCCTTCTTCAGCTTCTCATTCTGCGCCTGCTCAAAAGCATCCTGCCGTTGCTTATTCTCCATCCAAGTGGAAAAGTTACCACGGCACACTGCAATATCTGCCTTGTTGATAGACAGGATGTGATCCACACAGCCGTCCAGAAACGCCCGATCATGGGATACCAGAATAAAACCCTTCTTGCTCTGCAAATACCGGCTCACCAGCTCCCGGCCACAAATATCCAGATGGTTCGTCGGCTCGTCAATGAGCAGGAAATTGTTTTCCTTGGAGAAGAGAACCGCCAGCTGCAATTTCGTCTGCTCGCCGTTGCTGAGGGTGCTGTAAGGCCGATAAAGCACCTCTTCGTTCAGCTCCAGAGCCGCCATTTCCTTAGCCACACGCCAGTATTCGTAGTCTGGGTGCATCTGCTCTACTGCCTCTAACGCCATCACACTGCCATTGGGGACGGTATAGGGGAAATAGGAAAAATCCACGCTAGCCGAAATACTGCCCCGATACTCATATTTCCCTAAAAGCAGGTTCAAAAAGGTGGTCTTGCCTCGACCATTGCGGCCGGTAAACCCCAGCCGCCAGTCCGTGTCGATTTGAAAGCTGACATTTTCAAAGATGTTTTCGTAGCTACCATCGTAGCCAAAGGTCAAATTTGTAACTTGAATCAAAGACATGATATGCCCTCCGAAATAATAAAAATGGTCGCAGGAAAACCATCCCACAACCATCGAAAGCCACTGCCCCCAGTTTGGGCGCAGTAATACCATGTCTGTTGTCAGATGCGCATTTTCCCGCACTCGGGCATAGCAAAGCCAAGCGACAAACAAAGTCGCTTTTCGCTATATCCCAGATCATCAGCAGGAAATAATGCTCATCTTTTCAACTCCAATTCGTATTCAGATAATTGGATTATAGCAGGTAGTGCCCTGCTTTGCAAGTCTTTTATGTGCGTTTTCCGGCAAAAGTTGTCTGTGGAAGAAGCATCAAGCCATGGGCAATGCGCTAAACACATATAGGAAAACGGAGGATGCTATTTGAATGCCCAGCCTCTGCACATTTCTTGCTCGGCATTTAGCAAGCAACAATTGAAGACGCCGGTCTCCACATTCCGGACAGTCCATTGCAGCATTCCAACGGGAACCGGAAGATACATGACGGTTTTTCGGCTCATCGGCACATAAAGAAGCCCTCTGCCGAGTTTCGGCAGAGGGTCGAAAGGAATCGATAACGGCACGGAAAACCATTTACGACAATGCTCTTGTCCGGGGCTTTCCCTCCATTTTTCATCTTGTTTCTCCGATTTGCAGATGGAATGTCTCCACTGTGTTGCGGAAAATGGCATCTTCCACCACTTGGTAGTTTTCTCCCCGGAGTGCGGCAATTTTCTCAATTACATTCGGCAGGATCATAGAGGTATTGACTATCCTTTTCCGCTGCTTTCCGCTGCAGGGAAGTGGTCCCACTTCCGGCAGGACATAAGGCGCATCCGTTTCCACCAGAAGTGATGCCAGCGGCACCTGCTTGACCATCTGCTGCATACGCTTGCCACGCGCATCTTCCCGCAGCAGGAACCCTCCAATGCCCAGCTTCAACCCCAGATCCAAATACTGCTGAGCCGTTTGCTGATCCCCGGAGAAGCAGTGGACTACCCCACCATGCAGCTGTTTTTTGTGTCGTTTCAGAATTTTCAAGGCGTCTTTATCCGCTTCACGGATATGTAATACCAGCGGCAGTTCCAGCTTGTCTGCCAACCGCAGCAGATAGTGAAACCACAATTTTTGCACCAGGCGATGCTGTTTATCCGGTGGAAGGTGATAGTCCAATCCCGTTTCGCCAATGGCAACGATTTTTGTCTGCTCGGCCAGCTTTTTCAGCTCTTTTCTGTTTTTCCAGCCGGCCTCAAAACATCTTGTGGGGTGAACCCCAAGCGCCACCCATCTATTTTTTTGATATTCTTCGGTAATTTTTAACTGCTCTGCAATATCATCAAACCCAATAGACGGCTCCAACCAGCCAACAATGCCCTTTTCCTGCATCCGCTCTACCAAGCCCCGCCGATCTGCACGGGACAGCACATAATTACCGTGCATACCGTCCAAATATGGAAATTCGTTTTTAAAGTTTGGATGCGCATAGTGTGCGTGAGAATCAATAATCATCGTCTTCACCCCTTTTGCAGCTGTTCCAGGACAGCCTCAGATATGGTCCTCATGCCTTCCGCCGAGGGATGGAAACCATCGATGGTGTCGTAGGGTTTTGCATTTTTGTACAGATCGATCACCCGACATCCCACTTTTTCGGCACAAGTGCGAATCAAATCGCAGTAAACCTCTATGTGCCAGCCGCTTATGCTGTATGGAAAGTGCCAATCATTTTGATGCCGGTTGACGCTGACCGCCAGCGTAAAGCACCAAATTTCCGCTTGGGGATAATTGCGACGGATCTTTTCCAGCATGGCGCAGTAGGCCTCAGAAAACACTGACAGCGGATCGTCTTCGGTGCAGGGACGAATCCCCAGACCGCCGCCCCAGTCATTCGTACCGAGATAAACCATCACCACATCCGGCGCCTGCCCATTCTTGCCCAGCATGGAAGTCCGTTCATCACTACAGCCGTAGGATTGGATCTGACAGGCCGGATGGCGACACACAAGGCTGCCGGAGAAGGCATTGTTTACCAGCAGCTTTCCTCCCAGCCCTTCGATCACCTGCCCCCACCATGTGTCGCCGGGGCTGTACACGCCAGACATCACCTGCTTGTCCCCTTCATAAAACACATTGTAGTCCGGAGGATTGAAGCCAGCCAAAGTGCTGATGGAGTCCCCCATAATGGAGAAGTATTTGTTTTTATAATTCTGTTCTTTCATAATAAAGCTCCTCTCCGTAAGTTTAGGATCGTGTGGCTGCGTAAAGGTCAATATTGTATGCTTCCTGCTTCCAGTATACTACTTCTATTTTTAAATAGCAACGCTTTATTCTGTCGTGTCAAGCCATCCTGCCGTCAGTTTTTCGGGATTTTTAAATTTTTTCCGCCACGAACAGCAGATGGTTGGATGCGCCCAGATGCTCCGGCTTTTCGCAGGTATAGTAATGGAAGCGCAGGTATTGGGCAAAGCTTTCCTCATCCATTTCGTTGATCTTTGCCTTCAGCAGCTCACTGAACCCATCGGATGCTACTTCGTGCAGCACCTTTACCTCGCCTTTTTGGAGCAGGCCACGGCAAGCATCCAGCGTATGGAACACAAAGGGGAAATCGTCGCAGCGGAAAGTCTTTTTGTTATATGCGCCATTTATAAAATAATCCGGGTGCTCGTTGAACATGGTCAGGATCACTATATCGTTGGCAATGAAAGCAAAGAAGATCTTGCCACCGGGCTTGCAGACCCGCTTTGCTTCCTGAATGCACCGCAATTGGTCGGCTTCGCTGTGCAAATGATACAGCGGGCCAAACAGCAGGACAATATCAAAGAAATCATCCTCATATCTGCTCAAGTCCAAAGCGTTTCCCTGCACCAAATCAACGGTGTCCTCCGGTGTCAGCTTCTTTCGGAAGGCTTCAATATTGCTGTCCGCCAGCTCCAACGCAGACACCTCATAGCCCTGCCGGGCGAAATAAAGACTATACTCCCCTGCCCCGGCACCAATATCCAGAATTTTTGCACCCGGCATTAGATACTTTTCGATGTAGCGGACAGTGGTCAGAAATTCTACGCTGGCCGCTTTGGACTTGGTCAGGCGGCTGTTTTCGTCAAAACGGCGGTAAACTTCCTGCACCAGATCCGTATCGTTTTCAAAGAAGAATCCGTCCATAAAATGGCGGCGATAGAGGATGCTTTCTTCCGAATTTTCCACCGTGCCATACCGGGTCTCATAAGGACGGCTTTTGATATACTGAAAGCCACATTTTTCGATCACCCGGGCAGATTGCCTGTTCCATTCAAAGTGACCAACCAGAATGAAATCCAGTTTTACCCTTTCAAACAGGTAGCGGATCACTGCTTTCACCGCTTCCGGCATCAGCCCCTGACCCCAATAGTCTTTGGAGAGCACATAGCCGATCTCCCGGCCGGAAATATTGGAAAGCTCCGGGTAGTATTCTTCGTTGTATTTTTCGATTCCCAGAGAGCCGATGACCTTCTCCTGATATTCCAGGGCAAAGGTTTTCTTTCCGGCAATGAAGTGACCAAGAATACGCCGGGACTCCTCCATATCCTTGTGGGGCAAAAAGCCAGCCATCTGACCGACCCCATCCACGCTGGCGTAATCATAGAAATCCTGTAGATCCGTTTCTTTCCAGGGACGCAGAAGTAGCCGGTCTGTTTTCAAAGTAACTGTACTAATGTCGATTTGTGCGTTCATCTTTTCTTCCTCCTAAAAATAAAAAAGCAGTGCAGGAAAAACTTTCGTTTCAGCCTGCACTGCATCAATTTTTATGAAAATCTTTATTTAGATCATCCTAAAAAGTGTATGACAATGTAAGCCCGATGCATTGCATTACCGGACTGATTATGATTTACATTGTAGCAAAAAGCGAACATTGTCACACCTCCTTTTGGGGCTATTATACGCCGAATTGCAAAAATGTCAATGTTTTTGAAAAAAAGATATAAAACCATTTGCATCTTTTGGTCACATTATCGTTTGCAAGTTACCGGCTGACGGGTACAGTTAATGCCGTCTGGCGGTAGCTAATAAAAGAAAGCACACACCAAAGGGCAACCTTTTGACCATTGGTCACTTGATCTGCGTAACAAATCCCCGATAAAAGCGGTTTTCCGCTTCTATCGGGGATATTTCAATTATTTTTGCAGGCTGTTTCCGAAAAAACGGATTTTTATCGTCCCTGTTTGGTTTTTACGGCAACTGGACAGTATTGGTTCTTAAATCATAGCCCACGATCTCATCCCAATTTCTGCGGTACGCAAATTCCAGGGTCAGATTAGTGTTGTTGAAAAGGATCGACCACTGGGTATTGCTGGTGGCAACTTCACTCTTGGGTGTCTGTGCGGCGCTCTGAAGTGCCTTCCATGCAACAGTTTCATCCATGCTCTGCGCAGATTCAAAGACCTCTTCAATGGCCAGATACCGATCCAGGCCATGCCCATAGCCGTTATTTTTTCCTTCCACATCTGTCACTTTGTCTTTATACATGATAAAGAAATTGGTGGTGGTTCGAGTCGGTGTCGCCACCAGTTCCCGTGTGGGACTGTCACAATCCCATTCCACCACTCGGCCGTCGCCGGAGGCATCCGTGATGTAGAAGTGATAGTCCCGGCCGGAGGTGGCCAGCATATCATACCGACGCAACAGCTCCACTGCCTCTTCCGTGGTAGCTGCTCGATCCAGCACCAGCCGGATGGCCAGTGTCGTACAGATATTGGGTTTTCCCGTATCCTGCTTGGTAGGGCTGCTATCCAGTGTCAGCACGGCGATGGACACACCCTTTTCATTCATGCCGTCCAGACAGGTCATGGGGGCTAGCAGACAAGCCATTTTGGTTTTGATGCTGCTGTCTGCCTCGTTGGCCTTGACATTGTTCAGTGCCGAGAAGGCTACGGATTTATAGCCATCTTTCGGATCGCAGTACACCAACATAGCGGAAGTGTTCTGCCTGAAATCATAGTTTCTACCCATCATCACCGTGCCGTCATCGGCCTGCATCGTAAAGGCACTGCAGCCAAACTTGGGAACCTCAAATTTCACCGGAAGAAGGGGCAGCACCTCTTTCAGCATGGCATCGGCGAAATCCTGATCGCTATGGATTCCATAGTCGATGATGGCATCCAGATCATAGCTGAATTTCACATCCATGCGGTACACATCATATGCACCGTTCTCACCGTCCCGGTCCACGATTTTTTCGATACTGGCCATAGTTCTCAGTCTCCCGGCATAGATACCGGCAAACACAGCAGCGCAGATGACTGCCAGCGCCACAACGCCCAGTCCGACGAATGCCAGAATTTTTCCAACTCGCTTCATGAAATACCCTCCCTAATATTTTTTCTGAACTGCTCCACAATTATTGTTTCTTCTTTTTAAAATAAAGTCCCACCGCCTGTCCGGCGCAGCTCACAAAGGCAATGGCCGCGATCCATATTCCCTGCTCCGGCAGCACAGCCAACCGTCCTGCAGAACCATTGGCGATATGAACAGCAGCGCCATAGTCAAAACCAGCGCCAATAATCTTTTCATACGCTTTCCTCCCAAATATTTATTTTTCTGTGATCAATTTTATGCTGAGCTTTAGCACTTTGAGCTGATCCTGCAAATATAATTCGTCCTCGAACAGCGCATAGTGGACGCAGGCACGGATTAGAATAAAGATCAGCGGCCGGAGAATGTCCGCCGGGATACCGATCTGCGTTTCCAGCTGCTTTGCATAATCGGAATAACGCCGATTTACCCCCTCAAAAAAACACTTTCCATGCTCACGATACTTGGGATGGGTGTAGACCTGATACATAAGCCGATACTTTTTTCCATGCTTTTCAGCGGTCCAGTATGGAATTTGGTCAATAAACTGCCACAGCTGCTGCATATTTTCCGGGGCTTTGTCCATAAAATCGTTCTCAACCCGGCTCATGCAGTATTCTGTGGACTGGACGATGATGTCGTCCAGATCCTTAAAATAAGTGTATAGATTTGCCGGATTACAGCCGCAGTAGGCACCCAGCGCCCGGATGCCCACGCTACTGAGGCCGTTGTCGGCGTAACATTCAAAGCATTTTTCCATCAGTTCCTGCTTGCGCAATTCGTGCGCCTCTTTGTTGTGATCCGGCATATGTAACGCTCCTTGTCTATGCTAATCTGTAAATGTCAATGAAATTTTTTACCACTGACACTGAAAAAGTTTACCAGCGTT
>CAYROJ010000018.1:0-18156 GCA_964425865.1 uncultured Oscillospiraceae bacterium
CCATCATCTGCGATCTTATTGACCAGAGTGATCTTCGGATAAGGCTCTTTCATATTCAGCCGCAGATAGGGATAGCCCTTGTCATCCTTTAAAAGGATGTTATACTTTGGCATATAGCGTTTGATGAGGCTACATTCTAAGACCAGCGCTTCAAATTCCGAAGCTGCCACGATCACATCGAAATGATCGATATGGCTGACCATGAGCCGGGTCTTGGGCGTATGGGAAGCAGTGTCCTGAAAGTACTGACCCACCCGATTTTTCAATTTTTTTGCTTTGCCCACATAGATGACCTTGTCTTCTTTGTTACGCATGATATACACGCCCGGAGCAAAGGGCAGGCTCAGAGCCTTTTCTTTCAACTGGTCAAATGTCATAACCCTCACCTACAAAGAACCGCCTCAATGCTCGGCGCACTGAGGCGGTACAGGTTTTTAATCAATATACATCTCTCTGCAACAGGTTTTCCAGTGCAGTAACAGCAGCTTCGGCATCATAGCCATCAGCAGACAGTGTCACGGTCGTTCCAGTGACGATTCCCAACGACATGATTCCGAGCAAGCTCTTTGCGTTCATTTTACGGCTGCCGGATTCCAACCAAATAGGACAAGTAAATTCGTTGGCCTTCTGAACGAAGTATGTAGCCTGCTTGTTATGCAGACCGGATTCGCAGCGAACGACGATTTCTTTACTAAACATGATAATCCACTCCTTATCCGCAGCAAAGCTGCTGCGTTCTTTTTATATGATACCAAAAATGCGGCAAAAGTCAACTGATTTTCTTATAAAATCAGCGAAGTTCTGCAATGGTGACGCCATCTTCGCCTTCGCCGTAAACACCAAGACGGAAGGATTTAATAAACGTATTCTTTCGCAGAGACTGCTGCACTGCCGAACGAAGAACGCCTGTTCCTTTGCCGTGGATAATGCGGATGGTGGACATATTGCAGCGCATGGCTTCATCGATATACCGTTCCATCACGCAGATAGCTTCCACGCTATCCATGCCTCGAAGATCTACTTCTGTGGCAGCAGCGGTCACCTTCATTTCTCTGCCGGAATGGGCAGGACGAGCTGCCTTTTCCTTGTAGGGATTATTGCCCTCAAGCAGGTAGATCTCATCGGCTTTGGCGCTCATTTTCAAAATACCTGCCTGTAACAGATAAGTGCCGTCTTTGTTGATGGCGATAACACTGGCTTTCGTGCCCAATTTCAGCAGTTCCACCGTATCACCCACCAGAATGCCACGGGAGGGCTTGGGGCGTTCTTTTTCCGGGGCTTTGGTTCGCAGCTTTTCTTCCACTTCATTGAGGTTGCGGCGTAGCTCCGCCTGTCGCTGGTTGATGCCGGTGGTATCGGCACTGTCCTGCAGCTGCTTGCGCAGCGCTTTCAGCTCCTCCGATGCAATGTTTGCAGCAGCTCTGGCTTCATCGATGATGTGCTGAGCTTCCCGGCGAGCAGCCTCCATGGCTTTTTCCTTTTCTTTTTGCAGCTGGGTATTGTACTCTTCGCTTTGCTGCTTGATTTTCGCTGTTTCCTGGCGGAGGCGTTCCGCTTCATGCTTTGCATTTTCCATCTGCTGGCGCTGCTGCTCCAGTTGGGTCAGCACATCCTCAAAATCCTTGTCGCTTTTACTGACCAAATCCCCTGCTTCTTTCAGTATATCCTCAGTCAAACCCAGCTTTCTGGAAATAGCAAAAGCGTTGGACTTGCCGGGAATACCGATGAGCAGCTTATAGGTGGGGCGCAAGGTTTCCACATCAAACTCACAGGAAGCGTTGATGACCCCCTTGGTGCGCATGGCGTACAGTTTCAGTTCTGCATAGTGGGTGGTTGCCACCACTCGGCTGTTCATCTTTCGGCAGAATTCAATAATGGCATTGGCCAATGCTGCACCCTCCGCAGGATCAGTGCCTGCGCCTAATTCATCGAACAAAACCAGTGTCCGGTCGTCGCACTCGGCCACCACATCTACAATGGTTCGCATATGGCTGGAGAAGGTGGATAGACTCTGGGCAATGGACTGTTCATCGCCGATGTCTGCCAAAATGGACTCAAAAGTGGAAAGCTTACTGCCATCCCCTGCAGGCACATGAAGTCCACATTCAGCCATCAGAGTTAGAAGACCGATGGTTTTCAGTGTGACCGTTTTACCGCCGGTGTTGGGTCCTGTAATGATCATGGTATCAAAGTCCGTGCCCAGACGCAAAGATACCGGAACAACTGCCTTCGGATCGATCAAAGGATGTCGGGCAGAGCGCAGCTCCACAATGCCCTTGTCATTCATGATCGGTGCCCAGGCACGCATTCGATAACCCAGTTTTGCCTTGGCAAAAATCACATCCAGCCGCACCAGAATGCGGAAATCATCATTGATGCTTTCCTGATAGCCTGCCGCTTCAGCAGATAGTTCCGCCAGAATTCGCTGGATCTCCTTCTTTTCCTTGATTTCCAGCTCTCGCAGGGCATTGTTGGCATTGACTGCCGACACAGGCTCAATAAAATAGGTAGAACCGGAGGAGGAAACATCATGCACCAGACCCGGCACATCACCTTTGCATTCGGATTTTACCGGAACGACATAGCGGCCTTGACGAATGGTAATAATGGGCTCACGCAGATATTTGGAATAGGCCGGAGAAGAGATGATCTTCTGCAGAGTATCCCGAATTTTGCCAGCCTGCACTCTCATGTGACGGCGAATATCTGCCAAACCAGGCGAAGCATTGTCGGCAATCTCCTCTTCAGAGAGAATTGCTCCAAAAATTTTGTCTTCCAGATATTTATTGGCAGTCAGACAGTGGAACAGGCCGTCCAGGACCGTTGCCTTTTCATCCTCGGAAATGTAGCTTTTGACCATTCTGGCGCAGCGAAGCACAGCGCCGATCTCCAGCAGCTCTTTTGGTTGCAAACAGCCGCCACGGTCAGCCCGTTCCAAAGAAGCGGACACATCCCGTACTTCGCCAAATGCCGGATTTCCCTTTCGGGTACACAGGTCGGAGGCGGCGGTCGTTTCAGCAAGCAGGTTTTCCACTTCTTCCAGATCGGATACCGGCCGCAATGAGCGACAGGCCTCCTTGCCTGCTTCACTGCCTGCACAATCAGCCAGCTGCTCCAAAACGAGGG
Source organism: uncultured Oscillospiraceae bacterium (assembly GCA_964425865.1). GTDB lineage: Bacteria > Bacillota > Clostridia > Oscillospirales > Oscillospiraceae > Faecousia. The sequence continues at coordinate 3,127 of CAYROJ010000018.1, forward strand.
GCAGCTCCAGCTTGTGCAGAGATTTTTCATATAGTTCAGACATGGTATTCTCCTATGTGTAAGGATTTGTAAAAGTCCAGCGTGGAAAAACCTCGTTCCAGCTGGGCGCATAAGTACCCTTCGGTCACGGAGGAAAGCTGCTCCATGGCAGCTTCTCCGATGTCGAAGGAAAACAGTTTCTTCGGCTGACAGTAGACAATATAGCGCATTGCATCCAAAATTCCGGCAGAAATGGGCATCCGAATGCCGCTACTTTCGCTTCTTCCGCAGCCTTGACATTCCAGCCATCCTTGAGAAATGTCAAATCGATCAGCACTTTCACTGCCGCAGACATGGCAGGTGGTCAAGTCCGGCGTATAGCCAGCAAGAGAAGCACTGCGCAGTTCAAATACCGCTTTTACCTGGGCTTCCGGCTTTTCCAGCTTGTCCAAAGCGTACAGGCAGTTGAGCACCAGCGCCAATAGATCAGGGCTGGGCATATCCTCCTGAGACAGCACTTCTGCGACCTGGGCAAAATAGGTGCCCAAGCTCAGTTTCGTTAAGTCACGGCGCAGGCCGTGAAACAGCTCCACCGACTGTGCCTCGTTGATGGTGTACATTCCCCGATAATCAAAAAAAGTAAATTCCCCATAGGCCAAAAGTTGACAGGGGGCGATCAACGGACTGTTCTTTCGCCGCAACCCACGGGCTTTCAGCGTCAGCTTACCATGTTCAGGGGTCAATACAGTCAAAAGGCTGTCTTTATCATTGTAATCGGTTACCCGTAGCACCAACGCTTTCGTCGTCAGATACATGGTTCAATTCCATCCTTTTTGCCTGGCAATAGAGCATATAAGCCTCCGGTGAGCCGGTCGCCATGAAAATACTCCAATAGTCTTTTTCAGTCATAAGCGTATCCTCCCTAAAAATAGGATAGCCTCAGTTGACCGATTTTACCACAGGAAAATCTTACTCTTTATAGCCGAAGTTGCGAACCAGCACATCACTGTCACGCCAGTTTTCCTTGACCTTGATCCAGGTGGTCAGATAAACCTTCGTGCCCATGAATTTTTCGCAGTCTTTCCGGGCCTGGGTAGAGATCTTCTTTAGCATTTCACCGTTTTTGCCGATGATAATGCCTTTGTGGCTGGCCTTTTCGCAGAAAATGGTCACATCCAGATCGATGATACCGTTGTCACGTTCAGTAAAAGTATTCACTTCCACCGCGGTGCCGTGGGGGATCTCCTTATCCAGGTTCCACAGCAGCTTTTCACGGATGATTTCAGCCATTACCTGCTTTTCCGGCTGGTCGGTGGTCAGATCGTCCGGGAACAGGAAGGGACTTTCAATGGTGTATTTTTCACATTCTTTCAGCAATTCTTCCACACCATCGCCGGTCTTGGCAGAGATGGGAATAATGGCATCGAATTTAAACGCCTCAGAATAAACGGCAATGACTTCCAACAGCTTGTCTTTTTCTACGGTATCGATTTTATTGATGGCCAGAACAACCGGACAACGGGTGGCCTTCAGCTGCTCCAGCAAAGCCTCCTCCTGAGCGCCTACGGATGCAATGGGCTCTACCACCAAAATGGTCATATCCACATCAGAAATAGATTCTTTGACGGTACTGACCATGTAATCACCCAGCTTGGTGCGTGCCTTATGGAAGCCGGGGGTATCTACGAACACGAACTGGGAATTGCCCCGAGTAACAATACCGCAGATGCGGTTACGGGTGGTCTGGGGCTTATTGGAAACGATGGCGATTTTTTCGCCTACGAGATAATTTGTCAAGGTGGATTTGCCCACATTGGGCCGTCCGGCAATGGTGATCATAGCAGTTTTTGTTTTCATAGCTCTATCCTCAATTTCTTTAATCTCTTTTCATTCCGGGAATGGAAGCCGCAATTGCCTCTTCCCTGCCACGCATCTGTTTTTTCATAGGACCCTCGTCCAGATGGTCGTATCCCAGCAGATGGAGCATGGAATGGATGGTCAAGTAACCAACCTCCCGTTTGGTTGAGTGGCCGAACTCTTTGGCCTGGGCAGCGGCACGCTCCAGAGAGATACACATATCCCCCAGGGGGCACAGCCCGGTCTCATAATCCAAGTATTCTTCCCAGTCCGTTGGGGGCACGCCCGGCTCTAATTGGAACATAGGAAAGCTCAGCACATCCGTGGGGCGGTCAATGTCCCGACTGGCCTTGTTAATGGCGTGGATGCCCTTGTCGTCGGTCACCAGTACATTGATCTCACAATCGGCAGTAATGCCTTCGGCTTTTAAAGTATCGTTGATACAACGGCGAATAATGGACATCACCAAGGGTTTTTTCACGGTGAAAAAATCAAATGTAATGTTTATCTTGTTCATATTATTTCTTCCTCTGGTAATTTCCCTTGAAGTTGGTATTTGGTTTCTTTACTTCCTGCTTTTTATCGGCCTTTTCATAGGCGTTGATGATCTGCTGTACCAGTGCATGACGAACCACATCCGCACTACTGAGCTTGCAGATGGCAATATCCTTCACATCTTCCAGCACACGCACTGCATCTTTCAGACCGGATACCTTGTCGTCCGGCAGGTCGATCTGGGTCGCATCGCCTGTAATGACGATTTTTGAGCCAAAACCCAACCGGGTCAAGAACATTTTCATCTGCTCTCGGGTGGTATTCTGGGCTTCATCGAGAATGATAAAGCTGTCATCCAGAGTACGGCCTCTCATATAGGCCAGAGGGGCCACCTCAATAGAGCCTCGCTCCTGATACTTTTGAAAAGTCTCAGGGCCAAGCATATCATACAGGGCATCATACAGCGGCCGAAGATAGGGATCAACCTTGTTCTGCAAGTCACCGGGCAAAAACCCCAGCCGCTCTCCGGCTTCCACCGCAGGACGGGTCAAAATAATTCGATTGACCGTCCGCTCCCGGAATGCTGCCACAGCAGCCGCCACCGCCAGATAGGTTTTACCTGTACCGGCAGGGCCAACACCAATTGTGATGGTGTTTTCCTGAATGGCTTTCATGTATTTCTGCTGGCCAACGGTCTTTGCCTTGATGGGCTTTCCTTTGGCAGTGATACACACCACATCTTTTGCCATCTGGGCGATCTGGGCATCCTCGCCTTGCTGCACCAGAGTAATGAGATAGCGCACTCGCTGCTCATCGATCACTTCCCCCTTGGCTGCCAGCATCAAAAGACTTTCCAGGGTACGAACCGCCTTATCGGCCGCTTCTTCATCGCCGCTGACTTTCAGCTCCGTTCCACGATTGACGATGGAAACACAAAGTGCTTCTTCGATGCGCCGGATATTCTCATCAAAAGAGCCAAAGACGGCGATCATATCCTCCACACGCTCTGCACTGACTGTCCGTTCAATTATTTTACTCATTCAAACGCTCCTCCGGCCGTGACACGCCGATCATTTCATAGCAGCTGTAAATTCCTTCCAGAATAGAATGATCTTCCTCATGGAAGTAAAGCTCATTGGCCACTGTGATCTTCCCTGCCTGCATTTGCCCCGGCAAATAGGTCGCCGCATAATCTGACAAAATACTTTCTGATTCTGGAGTGGCTACAAGCTGAGTATCATACACATAGTATTGCTCAGAACAAAATGCCACGGGTAGTCGAAAGCCCCCCGGCAGGGTCAAATAATTTTCCTCGTATATTTTAGCACAAGTGGTACCCGAAATTCCACTCCCTTTGAAGAAATTTATTCGTTTTTTTCCGATAATTAGCGAATATTTTTTTGAAGAGGCCGAAATTTTCTTTCTTTGGGCGTATTGTGTCGGAAAAACAGCGGTAAAACGCCGCTGTGTATCGGCATAGATCTCACCCTGAGCAGCAGTCGCCTGAATGCAAATGCCACAGTCTGTGTATGCAGAAATCAAAACCTCCCCCACCTTTACCGCCTGTCCGGGCTTGCAGAGGGCATTTCCTTTCAGCACAGTTATATCCCGAACAACGCCGTCCCGCAATGCCACGATGCTGCTGACCGTAGGCATGTTTGCTTTGCTCTCCGCTTGTTTTCGCTCCCGAACGGTGATGACCGCTCTGCAACCATAGGTATTTACGCCTGCCCATTGCAGCTGCGGCATGGCCGCCAACAATGCATTTTTTATTTTTTCACTGCGAACCTCCCGGCGTGAAGCTCCAAACCCGATGCCGCAAGAGCTGGCGACTTCGATGATCCGTCTTGCTGCAATGGTCTCGTTCCCCTCCACCTGCACAAAAAACACCCTCGTAGGCATCCAAATCGAAAAAGCGAAGATAAAAAGAAGGCCAATGGTCAGCACTGGGCGTTTTAGAAGCGCACCGATACTGAAAAAAATACCGGAACAATGCCGTATTTCCAATTCATCTCCCCTTTTTTGAGCGATACGCTGTAAAAGCGGCAGTTCACGACGCAATACAAGAAAGCAAAGATGCAATTCATCTATATATAGGGTATTTTGGAGGGTAATTCCGGCTTTGCTGATCGCATCCATCGCTCCCGGCAAATCGGCACTGAGCAGCTCAACTTCCACCACTCCGCCCAAGGAACCCGATACTTTCATTTCATTCGCCCCCTCAGCACTTCAATTCCATCGATCTGTCCAGCAATCACCAGTTTTTGATCGGTCATGAGCCGCAACCGCAGGTTGCACCCCACCACACTGACTGCGCCAAAGCTGACCCTTGCCTGGATTTTCTCCGAGCAATACTCCGTCACGCCTCTGTGATTTTCAATGAGTACCCGCCCATCCCCCAGTAGCTCCACGATTGGCTCTCTGGGCATTGCCTCTTCACTCAGGTCTGCTTCATCCAGAAGCTTTTGAAATACCGATGTTTTTCCATCCATTTCCAACACCTTCCTTTGATGAAAGTATATGAAAAGGAAGGGACACATATAATCTATTGAGGTGATGAGATGAAACATTCCAAAGCACTTGCTGCGGTAGCAGCTCTGTTTTTGCTGGTGATGATCCTCGACAGCAAGGTAGCTATTGCCGGTGCTGCACAAGGGGTGCAACTGTGCGTTGCGACAGTGGTCCCATCTCTGTTCCCCTTTTTTATTGTTTCTATCTTGCTGACCGGAGCGCTTTCAGGCAGATATTTCCGATTTTTAGGAATAGTTGGCAAAAAGCTGGGACTCCCCCAGGGGGGCCAAGGCCTGCTTTTGATTGGCTTTTTGGGTGGGTACCCCATCGGTGCACAATCCGTTGCTCAGGCCTGTCGAACCGGAAACCTTTCCAAACAGGACGGTGAACGAATGCTGGCATTTTGCTCCAATGCAGGTCCGGCGTTTTTATTTGGAATTGGTTCTTCTCTTTTTCCGCAGATGTGGATGTGCTGGCTACTGTGGGGTATTCATATGATTTCTTCCTTGGCTGTTGGATTACTGACTGCCAGAATAAATCCCGGCACTTCCATGCCTGCCCCTACAAAATCGATTTCCCTCACAGAAGCCATGCACAGAGCAGTGAACGCCATGGCCATGGTATGTGGATGGATCGTGATGTTTCGTACCATCATTGCCTTCTGTGAACATTGGTTTTTCTGGCTGTTACCCAGCAACTGTCAGTTGCTGCTTACAGGTCTGCTGGAAATGACCAACGGATGCTGCAGCCTTAAGGATATATCCTCCGTCGGTCTGAAAATGCAGTATTTCTCGGTATTTTTAGGCTTTGGAGGCCTGTGCGTTCTCTTGCAGACAAAGGCTGTGCTTTCCGGCAGCGGCTTGACCGGGTCATATTATTTCCCAGGAAAAGTGGCACAAAGCGCTTTCAGCTACCTACTTTGTATTCTTGCACAGCCATTGCTCCCTCAACAAATGCGCACTTATCCAGCGCCTTATCTTCCCTTATTGACTGCCGTGCTTTGTCTGGGATATGGAATTTATCAGATCAAAATCAAAAAATGCAGTAGCATTTCCGCCCTGGTTGGTGTATAATAGGCACATATTTTTTCAGGAGGTCATTACATAATGAAGATGTTCCGAGAAAAGGTGGAGCCTGCCTGCCGCCATTGCAGCCACGCCATTGCCATCACCGAAAAACATGTTACCTGTGTTAAAAAAAAGAAATATATGGATCCCGATGGAAAATGCTTTCGCTTTCAGTATGATCCGCTGAAGCGTGTTCCTGCCAAGGCCAAGGCTCTGGATTTTTCCAAATACGAAGAATACGACTTCTCTTTATAATAAGAAATGCCTTCCCATAAAAATATACACCCCAAAAGTTAGACACTTTTGAGGTGTATATTTTTATGGGAAGGCATTTTTTAGGTTCTTCTTTTTGTCATATCCAGCGCCAAGTTGCGCAGGAAATCGGTATCTTCAAAGGCATTTAGAGCAGAGATTGCCACATCCGTGTATTTTTGCACCAGTTCTTCGCATTTATCCAGTCCATATAGGCGGACAAAGGTATTCTTGTGTTCATCTGTACCGACGCCCTTGCCCATCTCTTCTTTTGTGCCGATCACATCCAGCATATCATCCCGTATCTGGAAAGCCAAGCCCAAGCAGGAGGCAAACTGACTGGCAGCTTCTATTTGCGCTTCCGTGCCGTTGCCTGCCAGCACACCCAGCACGCAGGCAGCTCTGATCAGCGCACCGGTCTTTCGGGTCTGAATATCCAGCACTTCCTGTTCGGTCAGCTGGCGCTGCTCGCTTTGGATGTCCAGCACCTGACCACCGACCATGCCCAAGGAGCCGGCACATTCCGCCAAAACCGCCACGGCCATTGCCGTATTCTCTTCTCCCTTGGAAGCCATAGCAAAGGCATCTGTCAGCAGTGCATCACCTGCAAGGAAGGCCAAGGCCTCACCGAAGACTTTGTGATTTGTGGGTTTTCCACGACGAAAATCATCGTTATCCATACAGGGCAGATCATCGTGGATCAAGCTGTAAGTATGGATCATTTCCACAGCAGCCGCATAAGGCGCTGCTTTCTCCCACTTACCGCAGGTCATGCGGCAAAACTCAAAGGCAAACATGGGACGAAGTCGCTTGCCGCCTGCAAAAAGGCTGTATTCCATAGCTGAAAACAATTCCTTTTGGGGCTCACTATGAAATTGACCATAGAAATCTTTCAAGTACTGTTCGATAAATTCCCGATAGATCTGACTAGTTGGCTTCATCGGCAAAGTCCTCCAATACAGGGCTGCCATCGGCAGCGGTCATTACTTTTTTGACCTGCAATTCGGCTTGATCCAGGAGCTTTGCACACTGAGATACCAGATCTGTGCCCTCCTGAAACAGCTTTAAGCTCTCTTCCAGTGCCACCTCGCCCCGCTCCATGGAACGAACGATCTGTTCCAGTCGAATCATATTTTCTTCAAAGGTCTTATTCTTTTCGTTCATGGTTTTTCTCCTTTACTTCCCGAACGGTGGCGAATAATCCACCGTCTGCCAATGTCACTTCAATGGGATCTCCCACAGCCACATCTGCAACAGAACGGATGAGTTTTTTATCCCGGGTCTCCACCATGGCATAGCCTCGGCTGAGCACTTTAAGCGGACTTAATGCATCCAACTTAGCAGCCAGTCCAATAAAATGCTGTTTTTTTCGGCTGATCTGCTGATTTTGAGCAGTAAAAATACGATTTTCAATCAATTCAAGAGATTTTCTTCGCTGAAGCAGATACCCTTCCGGACTTTTCAGTGCAGGGCTTTGAGAAAGCACCTCCAAATGCTGCCGGGCTGCCTTGATCTGTCTTGCCATAGCTGTTGCCATGGCCGCAGATATATTGTCTAAGGTCTGCCGAAGAGCATCCTGGTCCGGTACCGCCAATTCTGCCGCATTAGAAGGCGTTGCCGCCCGCAGGTCTGCTACAAAGTCGGAAATCGTCACATCCGGCTCGTGTCCTACAGCAGAGATCACAGGAATATAGGAATTGTATATGGCATGCGCTACCTGTTCATCGTTAAAGGCCCATAAATCTTCAATGGAACCACCGCCACGGCCGACGATCAAAAGGTCTGCTATCCGGTAGTAATTGGCATATTGGATGGCCGCAGCGATCTCCCCCGGCGCTTCTGCACCCTGCACACGAACCGGCAGCAAAACCACCTTCGTCAGCGGATACCGCTTGCGCAGGATCCGCAGCATATCATGCACAGCCGCACCTGCGGAGCTTGTGACAATGCCGATGGTTCCGGGCAATTTAGGCAACGGCTTTTTATGTGCCTGGTCAAAGAGTCCCTGTGCTGCCAGTTTTGTCTTTAGCTGTTCAAATGCAGCGTATAGGTCTCCTACCCCATCCAGCACAAGTCCAGTGCAATACAGCTGGTATGCACCGTCTCTGGGATAGACGGAGATCTTACCCATGGCAATGACCTGCATTCCGTTTTCCGGGCGGAAACGCAAGCGGATGGCATTTCCCTTGAAAAGCACACATTTCAGTGCGCCGCCCTCGTCTTTTAATGTAAAATAGTGGTGACCGGAGGGATACATTTTGTAGTTGCTGATCTCGCCTTTGACCGCTACATTCATCAACAGGCGGTCACTGTCCATCATCGCACGGATATACTCATTGATTTGGGTGATGGTCAATATATTTTGAGCCATATGATCACTCCCTTAATCTGCTTGCCAGCACTGCCACGCCCATGGCATTGTCCGTAGAAAATTCCGGCTTACAGAATACAGGGTTCAGTGGTGCGATTTTATCCCGAAGCATGGAATTGGAGGCCACACCGCCGGAGAATACCACTTCCAGCCCCGGATATGCATTGAGTGCATTGGCCGTGGCTTGATAAACGGCATAACAGATACAGCGCAGTGCATACCCGGCAGTTTCCTCCGGACTGTGGCTGCGATGGTATTGCTCCACCTTATTCTGGACCCCGGATAAAGAAAATTCCATGCCAGGACATTTGACCTTGAACAGATCCTTTTCTGTTGCTTGCTGGCTCAAAGCATCCACATGCTTTCCGGCTGGGAAAGGAAGCTGCAGCATTACGCCGGTACGATCGATCAGCTGTCCAGCCGAAATATCGGTGGTACCGCCGATCCGGGTACAGCGGACATTTTTTCCTTCCGGCTCTACCAGAAGGAGCTCTGTCGTGCCGCCGGACAGGTGCCAGGCGAGATGGGGCTTCTCCATCAGATCCAGCCGTCCGGCACTCCATAGGGATGCCGCCACATGGCCTTGCTGGTGAGAAACCTGGAATAAGGGAACCTTTAGCAAATCGGATAACATTTTTGCATGGGCGTATCCGACCATAAAACAGGGCATATAACTTCCCTCTACTGCCCGGGGTCTGGTGCTGACAGCAACAGCTATAATTTCCTCAGCGCTTACATGGCAAAATAGCCTGCCGGAAAGCTCCGGCAGGCTTTTGATGTGGGAAAAAACAGCATCGCTCTGGCGCAGACCCAGCTGTCCTTGCTGCACACTCAGCAGCTTGGAACAATTCACACCATCCGCTCCATCGAAACAGGCAATGGAAGTGGTGTAGTTACTGGTATCGATGCCAATGACACTCATTAGACTTCCTCTTTCTGTGCCTGGGCTCTGGCAAAAGAACCCAGAATACCGTTGACGAAGGCGCCGGTATCGTCACCATCGTATTTTTTCGCCAAGCGTACAGCCTCAGAAACCGCCACGCCGGTGGGAACATCTTCCACATACAGGATCTCAAAAATAGCCAATTGCATAATGGCACGGGTCAATCGGGAAATACGGCCAATATCCCAACCGATGGAATATTTGATGATCTCACCGTTCAGCTCTTCGCTGCGGCTGGCCACACCACCGACAACACTGTCGATATATCCCCGCTGGCTATTGCTGGGACGATCTGCATAGATCTCATTCTCTTTTGCAAGCAGGGCGTAGTATTCTTTTTCCAGCCGAGTAGCAACTACCTGCTCAGGCTCTTCGCCGGTAAATTCCCGGCCATAGATCAAATGTACCGCCAGCTCTCTTGCGTCTGCTCTCGTCATAAATTCCCCTTACTTGCGGACAATGCCGCACACATTCACATTGACACCCGTTACCTTTACACCGGTGACGGATTCGACCTCAGATGTAATGCTGTTTTGAATTTCCTTAGCGGTATCCACCACATTGCAGCCATAATTGACCAGCACATTGCAATCAACACGCAGTTCGTTGTCAGCGGAAATGGTGATCTTGATACCCTTCCCCCAGTTTTTCTTAATAAGTTCTGCAATATCAGCACCGGGCTTTGTACTCAAGCCGGCAAATCCTTCAATATCGCCCAGTGCCTGCAAAGCGATAGTGGCGACCACATCTTCAGAGATCATGATCTTGCCGTTATCCTGCAGACGGGTAATGTACTGCTTGTTCTCAGCCATTGGAACAACCTCCTTATTCATTGCGTGCCATAGGCACAACATTGTTTTATCTATTGTACCACAAATCCAGAAAAATACAACTGTTTTTTCCGAAAAATAGATGCGGGTGCAAACCCTTCGTCTGCACCCGCTGCTGTTTCGTTTTACTTGACCTCCACCACATGAATGTCGTTGAGTGTCAGTTCCGACTGGCTCAGCACGATGTCCGAGATCACAGCCACATCTGCCTGTTGCAAGCCCCCTTCCGGTGAAGCCACGGCAACAGAAATGCCTTTTTCGCTGATATAAGCGACACAATCTTTGTACCCCTTGGCAATGACCAAACTTTCGATCTGTGCTTCACACAGCGCATCGTGGATGATCTGCTCCAACTGTTCGTTGGTTTTGGCAACCTGCTCCTGATCTCCATAGGCCATGGCTTCCTGCAACAGGGAAACGGCACTGTCTCTTGCTTCCTGCCGGGAAAGACGAACCGCAGCAAAGTAGTCTGTTGCCGTGTTCTCCGTATTGGTATCCCCTACGGTACCGCCAACCATCAGCAAATCATCGCTCATGACCTTGTCAGAATTGAGGGTGTCTTCAAGATTTTTGGTGTCCTGACCGCCATTGTAGACCCAATTCAGATAAATGCCGGAACATACCGTCAATAGGATCGCACCTGCGATCAGATTCTTTTTCCAGTTTTTATTCATAAATATCCTCCCAATCATTTCATTTTCAACACAGAAATTTGATCCGCACCTAACCCGGTGGCCTTGGACACAGCCTCCACAACAGCCCATTTTACACTCGGATTGTCCGCTCCCTGACAGACGATCACCGCCCCCTGATACTTCTCCGGGATCACCTGTGTGACCAGGGGTTTCTGATTGCGCTGGGAGTCCGTGACAATGACCGTCTCTTTTCGCACAGAAGAAAGTCCTTCTGCTGTATCGATGTCTTCATCGCTATGATAAATGGTTGTCTCCCCCACTGATACAGTAAGCATCACCTTTACTTTCCCCACACCATTCATTTGACTGAGCACATCTGCTAGAAGCTGTGCCGTATCTGCTTTCTGCGTTTCCGTGGAAACAGTCGTCTGAGATGCCTCACTGCTTGTTTTTTTCCCGGGGACGGTCAGCAGGATCAGTCCCACCAGCAGGATTAAAATCAGGTAGCGATAATTATAGAACCACTTGGGAATTTTACCCGCTATTTTTCCTATGTCCATCGCTGATTCTCCTTTGGAATTCCCAGTTGCTGCTCGATCATATTCTGCAACTGTATTTTACTGTAAGGCGTTGTTTGTCCGCTGATCTTTACACCGATCGGAATCGGCAGCGGATCATCTGATACTTCAACCGTGACCTGAACATTCAGATGAAGCTCCTTTGCTTTCTCTAGAATATATGCAGCGGCTTCTGTTTTTATGATTTGTGCCATGGCTTTTTGCGAATTGTCTTTCCCTTCGGCAATGGCAGCATCACTGGCAGAGGAAAGCTCTAATCGGAACTGATCTAAAAAAAGCAGATTTTGTTTCCCAAGGGGCTGAAGTACGGTCAGCACCAGAAACACACTGGTTAAAAATCGGGCACCATTTCCTACACCCTTATTTCCCAGAAAGCGATGGGCGATACTGCACAGCAACGCCGCTGCTGTGACAGATAATAGATATGAGCGCAGAGCATCCATTATGTCATCCCCTTTAGAAAGCAAACCACGCTGATCAACTGGATCATACACACAGAGCCTACCATTGCTAAGATCAGGCCCATGCCGGAGGATAGATCTTCCAAAAGTGCGGATACCGCTTTGGGCGCAAATACGCCCGACACTGCCGCAGTCACCTTTAAAAGCAAATAGTATGCTCCGATCGTAAGAAAGGGCAAAATCGCAACGGCGATGATGGCAAGCATCCCATAGATCCCGGCTGCATTTTTGACCACTGCGGCGCTGACCAAAATAGTCTCAGAAGCATCAGAAAGAATTCCACCGACCACCGGAACCATGCCTGAAATGGTCAATTTTGTAGCTTTCAGCGCAGTCTGATCCGCTGTACCGCTGATGACTCCGGTAATTGTAATATACCCCGTAAAGGTATATAGAATGATTTTAAAAAACCAGTTCATACACCATTTACACAGATTCTTCAGTTTCTTTAGAATCCCATCCTCCGTTAAAGCGTTTAGAATTGCCAGAACCAAATAAATATAGACCATCGGGATCAAGACAGCGGAAATCACAGAGCAAAGTGCTGTATCGAAAAGTGCTGTTGCGCCATATAAGGCCGCTGCACTGGCTGTTCCTCCCTGGGAGGCCAAAGCCGCCGTCATCACCGGCAACAATAGTTTTCCGTATTCACTGATTTTCCAAACAGTTTGGATCCCTTTATCGATCATGGAATTGGTACTGCCGATCAAAAATAAGGCTACGGACAAAACGCCCGCCAGTTCCACAGCAGCCTTGCCTTTTCCCTCAAAGCTTTGCAGCAGTGACAGGATCAGAGTTGTTCCGATCACTCCTACACATAGTTTTACACTTTGCGCAACCATAGGTTGCGACTGTTCCAATCCTGTTTTGAAAATGGACCACAGGCCACTGCCAAAGTCCTCCTGCTGTTCCGGAAAGATATTTTCTACCTCCTCCGGCACTTCCGGTGCCACGATCGCAGCCGAAACAGGGATCGTCAGGCTGAAAAGCAGTATGCCCAGAAATATCAGCTTTTTCATAACCCCTTTAACACCCCCTCGATCAACTGCAGAAGGGCGGTAAGCATCGGAAGAGACAGGAAAATGATTACCGCAGTTGATAAAAAATGCAGTGCCTTTCCCATTGCGCCGTTTCCAGAATCTTCACAAATCATTCCGGCAATTTCCGCTGTCACAGAGATGCCCACCACTTTGAGTAGAATAATCAAAAATTGACTGTCCAATCCAATCAGCGCTTGCAGGGACTGGACAAATGACACCACTGGCTCTATATAGCTAATGGCTACTGCTGCCACCATACAGCATACCAGCAGCGACAAAAGCTCTCCGATGCCTTTGCTGCTTCCCCGCAATACCAGCACAAAAATTGCAGCAAGCAGCACCAAAGCTACCGCACGAAAATACTGCTCCATGCTAAAACTGAAATAAGGTCTTTACCAGTTCAAATAGATCCGCTATTTTCTGCGCCACGATCATCAGCACCACCACAAGGCCGGCAAGTGTAGTCATGGTAGCTTGCTCCTCTCTGCCGGATCGAGTCAGGACTTGGTTTAAAACTGAAACGATAATTCCCACTGCTGCAATTTTAAAAATCAGATCAATTTCCATACTCATAGAAACAAAATCACCAACGCAACACCTGTACAGATCCCCAGCGTTTGATAGTTGCGCAGGCGCAACTGTCGGTTGCGACCAAGCTCGTCCAAATCCCGCCTGCAAAGCATGGATGCCGACTCCAGGGCTGCGATCTGTCCTTGAAGATCAAAATGGCCCAGGCTCGTCCCCAGATTTTGAAAATGCTCTGTCAGCTGTGGGGGCAAATTGGGGACTTTTGCCAGGGCAGCAGTCATACAGGAGGAAGCGTCAGGCGTGACCTGCGCATCCAGCTCTTGTGCCAGTTTATCCAGTACTCTGCGAACGCTTCCCTTACTGACCTGGGCCGCTCCGCGGCATAAAGCATTTAAAGGCGGCATTCGACAGTTTAGCTCCCATACCATCCAATCCAGGCTTCGCATCAACTGTTCCAAGGCCTGCTCTAACCGCCGATGAGTGTGGCACATGGAAAAACCGATACCACCACAACCGACAATGATCAGCACTGCACCTAATAACTTCATCATAGTATCATCCTTTCCGTCCGCCAGGACTTGTCCATTTGTAAAATCACAACACTTTCAAACAGCTTGCTTTCTATCAATTTTCCATAGATCGGTCTGTTTTTCAAATCAGAAACTGAAGCTGCATGAGCGGTTGCCAGCAATGAAACACCACATTTCCCCGCTTGGATCAAGGCAGCACAATCTTCTTCTGCCGTGATCTCATCCACAGCGATGCATTCCGGCCCCATAACACGCAACAGCGTTTCAATTCCTTTCCCTTTTGGACATCCTGTGATGATGTCCGTGTTATCACCTGCGAAAAAACTTGCTCCGGGAGGAAAGATTTCTCCACGCTCGTCCACAACTGCCACTGTTTCCTGCCGAGAGCGTGCTCGGATCAAATCCCGCAGCAGTGTCGTTTTCCCACTCCCCGGTGGTCCGAGCAATAATATCGACCCTTTGCGCAACCACAAGTTGCCGCTGATCCCCGGAAAATCTCTGGCCACACGAATATTCACAGATGTAACATTCCCGATTCCGGCCATTGTGCCGTTACGGATCAAGGCATCTCCGCACATGCCGATCCTATGGCCACCGGTGGCTGTGATATAGCCTTGTGCAACGGAGCTTACCGTCCAGGGGGAATATCGGCTTGCCATATTGATGACATATTGAAGGTCTTTTAGATCAACGATTCCTTCCAGGACTATGCGCCCCTCTTTTTTTATGAGCATCGGCGCCATTCCCAGACGCAGCCGAATTTCCTGTAAGCTATCTCTACCCTGCTTGTCCACAGGATCACGCAGCCAGAGTGGAATAACCGCAAGTAATTCATTCCATGCACAATTCATGTCCATCACTCCTAGGACAGACTATGCTGACAGCACCATTTCCATGACAGTGATTTGTCAAACTAAGTGCAACACTTTTTGAAGTTCAAGATCCCAAAGGTA
>CAYROJ010000019.1:0-17683 GCA_964425865.1 uncultured Oscillospiraceae bacterium
GGGGCATATTTCTCTCTTCACAGTATTTCCATGCCTTCTCGAAGCCGACGGTGATGCCGTCCTTAGCAGAGCAGACGATGATGGCGGCGTCGGCAGCACGCAGAGCCTCGACGACAGCGCCGGAGAAATCAAAACCGCCAGGGGTGTCCAGCACATTGATCTTGGTGTTGTGATAGATCAGAGGAACCAGAGAGGCGGAGATAGATACATGGCGACGAATTTCTTCGGGGTCAAAATCGCAAACGGTGTTGCCGTCGGCGTTCTTGCCGATACGGTCGATGGCACCGGTCATGTAAAGCAGGCTTTCTGCCAGAGCGGACTTACCGGAACCGGAGTGGCCCAGCAGGCAGATGTTACGGATGGCGTTGGCAGTGTACATAGTAATGAATTGCTCCTTTCGGGAAGGCGTTTGCCCTCCAAACCTTCTCTCGGTGTTTGAACACCGGAACATAAGACATTATACACGAAGATACTCTGGATTTCAACGCTAAATTTGTCAAAAAGGCAAAAATTCTTTCTTTGGCCATATTTGCTGTGCAAGTTTTATAAAATTCGGACTGTATTTTTGGTAAAAACAGCTGTTCCTGTTTTGGAGAACAAAGGAGCAGGACTTGAAAAAGGTGCGCTGCCCTTTGGCAGCGCACCTTTGGCTTATTATTCTTCTTCGGAGCCTTCGCCGATTTCTTCGCTTCCTTCTTCGGCAGCAGGAGCAGTGCCTCTGACAAAGCGCATCAGCTCTTCGCCGGTGATGGTTTCCTTGGTCAGCAGATACTGGGCGATCTCGTCCAGCAGCCCACGGTTGTCACTCAGCAGCTTGGTGGCTTCTGCGTAGCAGGCGTTGAGCAGCTTCTGCACGGCGGCATCCACGGCAGCAGCGGTCTCGTTGGAGCAGTCCATGGCGGCCTGACCGTCCAGATACTGGTTCTGTACCACCGCCGGGGCCATCAGACCCAGCTCTTCGCTCATGCCGTAGAGCGCTACCATGTTCTTGGCCAGAGCGGTGGCACGCTGGATGTCGTTGGCGGCGCCGGTGGTCATGGTGCCAAACACCACACTTTCAGCGGCACGGCCGCCCAACAGGCTCTTCAGCTCAATGACCAGCTCCTCCCGGGTGGACAGGAACTTCTCCTCCTCCGGCAGATACAGGGTGTAGCCCAGAGAGCCTTCGGTGTGGGGAACGATGGTGATCTTACTGACAGGGGTATCCTGCTTTTCCAATGCGGAAACCAGCGCATGACCCACCTCGTGATAGGCCACCATCCGCTTTTCCGTGTCGGACAGGACGGTGTTTTTCTTTTCTGTACCGGCAATGACCGTTTCAAAGGAAACCAGCAGGTCTTCTTGATTAACGGCCTTGCGGCCCATGCGGACAGCACGGAGGGCAGCTTCGTTCACAAGGTTTGCCAGATCTGCGCCCACGCAGCCGGCAGTGGCCTGGGCGATCTTCTTCAGATCCACATCCTCTGCCAGCTTGATCTTCCGGGTGTGGACCTTCAAGGTATCCAGACGGCCTTGCAGGTTGGGGCGGTCTACCACGATCCGGCGGTCGAAACGGCCGGGGCGCAGCAGTGCCTTGTCCAGAATTTCAGGCCGGTTGGTGGCGGCCAGACACACGATGCCCTTGTTGGAATCAAAACCGTCAAATTCACCCAGCAGCTGGTTCAGCGTCTGGTCGTTATAGCCCAGCTTGGAGTCCCGGCGGTGGCCGACGGCGTCGATCTCGTCAATAAAAATGATGCAGGGAGCCACTTTCGCGGCCTGCTGGAACAGGCTTCTCACACGGCTGGCGCCGACACCCACAAACATTTCCTCAAAATCCGAACCGGAAATGGAGAAGAAGGGCACATTGGCTTCACCTGCCACAGCCTTGGCCAGCAAAGTCTTACCGGTACCGGGAGAGCCCACCAGCAAAGCACCCTTGGGCAGCTTTGCGCCGATCTCGGTGTATTTCTGGGGATTATGCAGGAAGTCGATGATCTCCTGCAAGCTTTCTTTTGCCTCGTCCTGGCCGGCCACATCCTTGAAGGTAACGCCGGTCTGCTTTTCCATATAGACCTTGGCCTTGCTGTCGCCCATGCCATTCATACCGCCGCCCATTTTCCGGGTGACCAAATTCATCACGAGAACCAGTGCGCCGATCATCAGACCGTAGTACAATAGCATGGTGATGGTGGAGTTGTCTTCCGTAATGGGAGAGTCTACCAGCACGCCCATCGCATACAGCTCTTCGGCCAGCTCCATCTTGTCGCCGCCGGAGGGAAGGCCGGTGTAATAGGCCTGCTGCTGAGCCGCAGGCTTGGCAGCCTCTTCCTTGGTCAGATAGATGATGCGGTCGTATTTGATCTGGACTTCGGCAATGTTGCCGGTTTCCTTATCCTCCATGAATTCGGTGAAGGTCTTCAGCTCATACTGGCTGTTGCTGATGGAGCGGTAAATGCCGGTGACCAGCAGCACCAGTGCCACAGCGATGACCAGCATTGGGAGAAGTCTTGCTTTCGGCTTTTTGTCGTCGGGCTTGTTGTTTTTATTGGAATTATTGTTGCGATCGGGTTCCACGGAACGCTCGCCTCCTTATATTCAAACATACTCTATATTTCAGTATACCACAAATCTGCCCCGGTTTCAATGAACGATTTGCAGGAATTGCGTAAACAAAATGTAAATTCCCTCCAAATTTTGGAGGGAATTGTAAGTTTAAGAATTGCCGCTGCGGAAGTGCTCCGTGTAGTAGTCCTTGTTGGAGTAAAGTCGGGTACACAGGGCATCATAGCCCCAGCGTTCCGCCAGGGTGGGTCGTGTGGAGAATAGATTGGTGCCCAGCCCCAGCCGATCCCCCTCAATGGTGCAGCCCAGGGCTGCCAGAGTGGTGGGGAACAGGTCAAGGGTGGTGAATTCCCGGTGCTTGCTGTGCTCCGGTTCTACGGCAGAGTTGATAAAGCAGTTATAGACCTGGCGGACATAATTTTTTGCCACATTCCGGTCAAAGTAGGCCGCATCCATGGAATTGTGGTCGCCGACGATGACCACTGTGGTATTTTCATAGAAGTCCTGCTCCTGGAGCCAGGCCACAAACAGCGCCACCTGTCTGCTGGAACAGGCGATCACATTGTCATACTGCTCAATATAGTCACTGCCGCAGTAGGGGCAGGGGTTGCCGCCAATGTGATGGGTATCGATGGTCATAAGGGTAAAGGCAAAGGGCTGATCTTGTTGAGAGATCCTGGTCAGCTCCTGCTTGGCATATTCAAACAGGTGATAGTCCTCCATGCCCCACCAGCCGTCCCAGTAGCCGTTGGCTACCACGCCGTCGTGCCGGGCGGTGTAAATGTCATAGATCTTGTCCACACCGTGAACTTCATAGTATAGACCCGTGTCGGCAAAATCCGCAGACGAGCCCAGCATAAAGGCCTGATAATAGCCATTTTCGTGGAGCATATCCATCATGGTGGTCAGCCCCGGCAGAAATTGACCGTCGGTGCTTTTCTCGTTCTGGGCGACCATCGGCACCAACGGAACACCGCTGGTCTGGGAGACCAGAGAGCCGATGCTCCAGGTGGCGCCGGTGCTTTGGCGGAAACCGCCCACATCTGCGTTCTGGGAGAAATTGACATTGTTTTTGGCAAGCTCGTACAGCTCCGGGATCAGATTGTTGTCCACGCCGCCGCCCAGCTCTTTGCAAAGGAAACTGGTCTCCATCGATTCCAGCACGATGTATACAAGATTTCGTTTTTCCTCGGGGAAGGTGACAACGGTGTCTTTGGGGTCGTGGTATTCCTCTTCATAGATCTGATAGGCACCACTGATGCTGACCAAATAGTCCACCAGCTGTGCATCAAAAGCGGCATATACACTGACACCCAGACTCAGCAGGCACAGGCTCAGTGTAACGATCCAGCGCTTGAGCCGACCCCTGCACACCAGCACACAGCTTCCGGCGATCAAGCCGCCGCTGACCACAAGCGCAGGCAGCAAGCCTTGCAGCACATATTGCCAGATCAGAGTGGAGGAAGTGCCCGACAGGTCGGAAGTGATGGTAAAGAGGATGGAGTCAAAATTGGTGCGCCCATAGGTGCGGATATACCAAAGGTCAGCAAAAAGAATGACCATGGAAAGAAATACGAATGCGAATACCGGGATCAGCCACCAGCGCAGCTTTTGGTTGGGATTTTTCATAAATATCTCCTGATAAAATCGGATAGAGCCCAGGTTCAGTCAGTGGACTGGGAGGTAAAATGCCGGGCGTAATAGTCCCGGTTGCTGAAAAGCGCCGCACAGAGCTCTTCATAGCCCCATTGCTCCATCAGTGTCGGCTCGCCGGAGAATAGGTTGGTGCCCAGACCCAGGCGATCTCCTTCAATGGTGCAGCCCAGGGCTGCCAGGGTGGTGGGGAACAGATCAAGGGTGCAGAACTGCCGATTTTTGGAATGATCTGTGCCCACAGCGGCGTTGAGGAAGCAGTTGTAGACATGGCGAACATAGTCGTCTGCCACATTCCGCTCAAAATAGCCCGCGTCCATAGAGCAATGGTCACCGACAATGACCACGGTGGTGTTTTCGTAGAAGTCCTGCGCCTGCAGCCATGCCACAAATTCGGATACCTGGCGGCTGGAACAGGCGATCACATTGTCGTATTGCTCTTCGTATTCGTCGCCGCAGTAGGGGCAGAGATTGCCGTCTACATGGTGGGTGTCCACGGTGAGCATGGTGAAAGCGAAGGGCTGCTCCCGGTTGGCGATTTTTGTCAGCTCCTGCTTGGCATAGTCAAACAGGTGATAGTCCTCCATGCCCCACCAGCCGTCGTCGTAGTCCTGAGCCACGATGCCATCGGCAGGGGCGGTGAATATATCATATATTTTATCCACACCGTGGGAGGAATAATACAGGCTTCGATCACCAAAAGCGGCATTGGAGCCGACCATCAGGCTCTGGTAGTAGCCGTTTTCGTGAAGGATGTCCATCAGCGTAGTGACACCGGGCAGAAAGGTATCGGTGCTGCCATAGTGCTCCTGCTCGTCTTCATCCTCTTCGCTGACCGGGGCCAGGGGGATCCCGGCGGTTTGAGACACCATGGAGCCGATGGTCCAGGTGGCACCGGTGGAGGGGCGGAACCCACCTACGGAGTCGGATTGAGAGAAGTTGATGTTCTGCTGCGCCAGAGCGTACAGCTCCGGCATCAGATCGTGTTCCAGTGCGCCGCCCTTGTCTGTGGAAGAAAAGCTCACTTCCATGGATTCCAGAATGATATACACCAAATTTCGCTTTTCCTGGGGGAAGGTGACGGAGGTCTGCCTGGGGTCCCGGTACTGCTCCTCGTAAATTTTAGCATCGCTGTTGATATTGATGATATATTCCACCAGCTGGGAGTCAAAGGCAGAAAAAATAATGGCACCTGCGCTGAGCACACACAGCACGGTGGATACCAGCCAGTTTTTTACCTTGTTCCGGCGCAGCAGGCGGCAGGAAAGATAAACCAATGCGGCCGTGACAGCCAGAGCCGGAAGCAATCCTTCCAGCAGGTACAGCAGAAACAGGGTGGAGGAAGTACCCGACAGGTTTGCCGTCATGGTAAAGAGGATGGAGTCAAAATTGATGCGGCCATAGGTGCCGATGTACCACAGGTCGGCAAAAAGGATGACCATGGACAAAAAAAGAAAAATAAAAACGGGGATCAGCCAACGGGAAAGCTTCTGCCCGGTTTTTTGTGATTGTTGCGAAGAATTCATAATAGCCTCCCATCAAAAAATGGTTGCCGTCATTATACTGTAAGCCGATGAAAAAATCAATGTGATTTCCGGCCATGCTCGCAAAATTAAGAAAAACATAAAAGAATATTCATAATTTTCAAAATATAAAAATTCCGCTTGAGAAACGGTGAAAATTCTGCTACAATGAAAGAAATATTTGCAGAAATTGGAGTGTGTTGATCATGAGAGAAGATCGCCGCCGTCCCAACGGCAATTTTAAACCCGAGCGCAGCGAAAAAAGAGAGCGTCCCATCCGCACTGCCTATGAAGTCCGTCCCGAGCCCAAAGAGGAAGTGGAAGGCCAGCTGGAGGGCCGCAATGCCTTGCAGGAAGCTCTGCGTGCAGGCCGCACCATCGATAAAGTCTTCATCGCTGCCGGTGATACGGATAAGGGCTTGCAGCGGCTGGCAGCCGAGGCAAAGGATGCCGGTGCAGTGGTGGTCCCCGTTGACCGCCGGAAGCTGGATAATATGAGCTTTACCCGCAGCCATCAGGGTGTTATCGCCCTAACAGCTGCCCACGAATATGCCACCATTGACGAAATGCTGGGGGCGGCCGCAGAGCGTGGCCAGGCTCCGTTGCTTGTCATTTGTGACGAACTGACCGACCCCCACAATCTGGGTGCCATCATGCGTTCTGCCGAGTGCGCCGGTGCTCACGGTGTCATCATCCCCAAGCGCCGCAGCGTCGGCTTGACCGCCACCGTTGCCAAGGCCTCTGCCGGTGCCATGGAATATATGAAGGTGGCCCGTGTTACCAATATCAATTCTACCATTGCAGAGCTGAAAGAGAAGGGCGTGTGGGTGTTCGGCACAGCCGCCGAAGGCTCTATTCCCATGTACAAGGCGAATTTGACCGTTCCTGCGGCCATCGTCATCGGCAACGAAGGAGACGGCATGAGCCCTCTGGTTCGTAAAAACTGTGATGTGATGCTGTCTATTCCCATGCAGGGCAATATTTCTTCCTTGAATGCTTCTGCGGCTGCCTCCATTTTGCTTTATGAGGCGGTTCGCCAGCGTTTGGGCTGATGGCCTTGCCTTCGGCACACACAGCGGAAGTCAGATCGATATTTGGGCGGATGGAATCATCCGCCCCTACTGAATTTGAGTATAAACTTGGAAAGGTGGGTCGTCTTTGAACGAAGATAAAAAAGAATATACCCTGGACGACCTGGAAGATATTATCCGGGAGTATAGTACCCGGCTGCCCAAAAAGCAGGAGATCGATCCCTCCCTGGGGGATACCCGGCCTGTGGGACAGCCCGGCGGAAACACAGCCTCCGGCACTGCTGGCGATACCCAACGCTTGGGCGATACCCGGCCCATAGACGGTGGTCAGACCTATAAGCCTCAGGACACCAAGCCGATGCCGGAGCTGGATGGGGATGTGCGGATCTATCAGTCCCCCAAGGCAAAAAAACCGGCGGCAGAACCCTATACAGCCAATTGGGAGCCGGAATATGATGCGCCCATGGGCGAATACACGCCCAAAGAGCCCATTGAGTTTCCCAAAAAGAACAGGCAGCAGTTGATCCGGGAAAAGCTGGCCGCCGGGCCGGAACAGCGGTATCAGAAGCTGGTGAAGACCGGCTTGAGCCGGTTGCGTGCAGAGATGCTGCTGAATATTATCCTCTTTCTGGCGGCTGCCAGCATGGCGCTGCTCTATCACCAGGTGGATGGGCAGAGATTGAAGGTGATGATCTGTGGGCAGGTGCTGATCCTGCTGCTGTTGGCACTGGTAGGGTATCAGCGGCTGCTGGACGGTGTGATGGGGATGCTGCGCCGCAGATTTGATTTGGATGGTTTTCTGGTGGTGACGCTGGTGGTGTGCTGGATCGATGCACTGCTGTGCATCAAAAGCCGGCACCTGCCGTTTACGGCGGTATTTTCTCTTCAAATGCTGATGGCCCAGTGGGCAACCTATCAGAAAAAACAGGCGCAGATCAGCCAGCTGGATACCCTGCGCCGGGCATCCCAACTGACGGCGGTGGTCAAGCATAAGGATTATTACAAGCGCCAGTGCGCCTATCGGACAGCCCAGGGAGATCCCCAGGATTATATGGACAATTATCAGCAGCCCTCCGGCCCGGAAAAGGTGCTGTGTCACTTCGCTTTGGGCGTGGTGGCTCTCGGTGGGGTGCTGGCAGTGGTGGCCGGGGTCATCAACGGTGCGGCAGAAGGCGTTCGGGTCTATGCGTCGGCACTGCTGGCTGCCATGCCTGCCACGGCCTTTGCCTGCTTCCAGCGGCCCTTGGCGGTGCTGGAAAAACGGCTGCATAAGCTGGGGGCGGTGCTTTGCGGCTGGAAGGGCGTGCAAAGCATTGAAACGCAGGGCTATTATCCGCTGGTGCATGAAGACCTGTTCCCGGAAAATCATGTGAAGCTCAATGGCCTGCGTTTTTATGGGGAAAGAAACCCCAACACAGTGGTCAGCTATGTGGCGGCGCTGATGAAGGCCGACGGCGGTGCTTTGGCCGGGCCCTTTGAGCAGCTGCGAGCCTCCCGCAATGCCAGAGTTTGCAAGGTGGAGGAGCTGACCAGCTATCCCGGCGGTGTGGGCGGCCAGATCGACGGCTTGTCAATCATTGCCGGAACCCTGGAATTTATTGAAAATATGGGTGTGGAATTGTCGGAGGTTTCCCGAATTCCCCATGCGGTGTATGCAGCGGTAAATCAGAGCCTGTGTGCGGTGGTGGCGGTGAATTTCTCCCGTTCCAAATCTTCCGCAGCCGGCCTGCGCACCCTTTGCGACAGCAGCCATGTGCGCCCGATTTTGGTGGACTGCGATTTCGCCATGACCGGATATTTTCTGGAGCAGAAGCTGGGGGTCGATACCCGGCGGATGCAGTTCCCGGACTGCATGACCCGTATGACACTGGCAGAAAAGAAATTGCCGGAGGAGCCGCCGGTCATCGGTCTGGCAACACGGACAGGCCTGGCACAGCGGGCATTTGTGGTCACCGGTGGCGCAGCGTTGCGTTCTGCCTGGCGCTACGGAGCGGCAGTGCATATTCTGGGCGGCGGTATTGGCTTTTTGGCGGTGACTTTGCTGGCTCTGTCCAAGGCGGTGGCGCTGCTGACGCCCTATAATCTGCTGCTGTATGGCTTTGTGTGGATGATCCCCGCCCTGCTGGTGGCAGAGTGGACCCGAAATGTATAAAAAACCGACCCAATCGGGTCGGTTTTTTAATTTAGAATTACAAATGAAAAATGAGGAGGGAGAGCCTGCGCTGCCCTGCAATGGGGATCATGAATGATAAAAGCCTTTCATCTCTTCTTTTGCCCGGGCAAGTTCCTCTTTCAGCTCCCTTGCGCTCATCCGCAGTGCGCCGCTGCGCAGAGTGCCCAGCTGCACCAGAGCATCGGAGGTGGCCACCCGGAGATTGTAGTTGGTTCCGATTTGGGCAACCAGACTTTCAATATAGCAGTCGCCGGTCTCGTTTTCCTTGGTGTAGACCACTTGAATGTTGTGGTGCTGCAACTTTTCGCCCATATTGCCCTTGACCTTGTAGCCGTCGAAGACCACCACGATCCGCATTTTCCGAAATCCGGCAAAATTACTCAGCTCGTCACAGAGCATTTTTCGTGCAGCGGCCAGATCTTCTCTGGCAATGGAGGCCAGTTCCTCCCAGGCGAAGATAATGTTATAGCCGTCCACAATGAGATACTGCTGCTTTAACGGCCGAATATCCCGCTTGTCGCCTTCGTCCTTTGCTTTTGGCGGTCGGTAAAGGGTGGTGGATCGAGGGCCAAATTCCCGCAGCAGGATCTTTTCCAGTTCCCGGTCATCGGCGTAGAGGTTACGGCCAATCACTTCCGGGGCTTTTGTGGCCTTCAGACAGCTTTCCAAATGCATATATTCCGGGACTTCGTTCCATTTGACGGTGAAGCCTGCGCCGTGGGCGCAGAAAACGGAATCCGGCGTGTTTTCCAGATCGCTTTCCGCTTCATAGCCCAGGGCATTGACTACCTCGTCCTGATTATGGCAGGGCTTGTAGCCTTCCAGCGCCACTTGGAGCCGACCGTGACCCTGGGTATAGGCAGCCACCTGCTCCGGGTAATCTCCCAGCTCGGAGGCAGGAAGGCTTCCTTTGAGTATGGAGCGTTCGCCCACAGACTGGGGTGGGTCAAATTCACCGGAGCGTGCCCGAATGTCCGTAATGGCACGGCCGATCTGCTCTGTGGGAACGGTCAGCCGGAAGCTGTACCAGGGTTCCAGAAGGACAGACTTTGCCTGCATCAGCCCTTGACGGATGGCCCGATAGGTAGCCTGGCGGAAATCGCCTCCTTCGGTGTGCTTCAGATGGGCCCGGCCTGCTACCAGTGTGATTTTCATATCGGTAATGGGTGCGCCGGTGAGCACGCCCCGGTGGGTCTTTTCTGCCATGTGGGTCAAAATCAGACTTTGATAGTTGCCGTCCAGCATCTCCAAGGGACAGTCGGCGGCAAAAACCAGACCGGCACCCCGTTCCAGAGGCTCCAGGAGCAGGTGGGCTTCGGCATAGTGGCGCAGCGGCTCAAAGTGCCCCACACCCTCCACGGTGTTTGCAATGGTCTCTTTATAGAAAATTCGGCCTGTGTCCAGGGTCACATCAAAGCCAAACCGCTCCTTGACCAGATTGCGAAAGATTTCCAGCTGGACTTTTCCCATGATTTGGATGTGGATCTGTCCGTTTTCCCACATCAGGTGCAGCATGGGGTCTTCTTCCTCCAGCTGCCGCAGCAGGGGCAGGACGGTAGCGCCGTCTTTTCCGGCAGGCAGATTCACCCGATAGGTCATTACCGGCTCCACGGCGGCAATGGGGCAGGTGCGCTCAGCGCCGAGCCCCTGACCGGCATAGGTGGCGGAAAAGCCGGTCACCGCTGCCAGCTGGCCGGGGCGAAGCTCCTCTGCGGCAGTAAATTTCTCTCCTGAGTATAGCCGCAGCTGAAGGGCTTTTTCCTCTAATTGTTCACCCTTTTGATTTACATAGCTTATTGGAGCGCGGACACGCAGGCTGCCGCCGGTGATTTTCAGCCAGGTCAGCCGATTGCCCTGGGGATCCCGGGAAATTTTGTGGACCCGGGCGGAAAAAGTGTCGCTGTACTGCTTTCGGGGCAGATATTCATCCAGCAGGGACAAAAGCGCATCAATGCCTTCCAGCCGCAGGGCGGAGCCGAACAGGCAGGGGAACATCCGGCGGTTTTCAATGAGATTGCGAATGTTGTCCACGGTGACCGTGCCACATTCCAGATAGTTTTCCAGCAGGGCATCGTCACAAAGAGCGGCGGCTTCTGCGATTTGGGGCGGGGGCTGCCCAAAGTCCACGCATCCGGGGCTCAGCTCCTTTTGAAGCTGGGAAAGCAGCTGCTGCCGGTCTGTGCCGGGTAGATCCATTTTATTGATAAAGAGGATGGTGGGAATGCCGTAGCGTTCCAACAGCTTCCACAAGGTCAGGGTGTGGGCCTGGACACCATCTGTGCCGCTGATGAGCAAAATGGCACTGTCCAAAATGGGCAGTGTCCGCTCCGCTTCTGCGGAAAAATCCACATGGCCGGGGGTGTCCACCAGGGTCAGATCCAAATGCTCAGTGGCAAGCAGAGCCTGTTTGGAGAAAATGGTGATGCCTCTGGCACGCTCTAAATCGTGACTGTCCAGATACGCATCGCCGTGGTCTACCCGTCCCAGACTGCGCCGGGCACCGCTGCAATAGAGCAGGGCTTCCGACAGGGTGGTTTTTCCGGAATCCACATGGGCCAGCAGCCCCAGACAACAGTGTTTTTTTGAAATTGGCTGGCTCATGAGATCCCTCCTTTTGCCTCAAAGATACGGCTATTGTAGCACAAAGCAGGGGAATAGGGAAGAATATTTTTGCCTGGCAGCACAGAAAAAAGAGGTGCCTTGTGAAAAATAACAGGAACAGGCTTCCAAATTCGGACATTTTTCCTCTTTGATTATCTGTCAAAATGTGTTATGATAACGGTGGACAGGTTTCTGCCCCAGGCAGAGCCTGCCGAAACAGATCCAATTTACGCAAGAAGGAGAAGATTTATGAGCCTTTCTCTCAGCGAGTTTATATACCATTTCCACAATGGTTCTTCCACCCATGCGTTTGAGCACATGGGCTGCCACCCGGAACAGCGGGATGGTGTAGACGGATTTGTATTCCGTGTCTGGGCACCCAATGCCCAGAAGGTTTCCGTTGTGGGCGATTTTAATTTCTGGAATGGCAACGATTTGCCTATGGAAAAAATCTCTCAGGGTATTTGGGAGGCGTGGAGCCCCAATGCGCAGGTGGGGCAGAGCTATAAGTATCTGGTCACCGGCCCCTGGGGGAACACCGTCCACAAGGCCGACCCCTATGCCTACCGGGCCCAGCTGGCTCCGGAAACCTCCAGCGTCATCTGGTTGCAGGACAATTACAAGTGGCATGACAATCTGTGGTTTGCCCAGCAGGCGCGCCGGGATGTGCTCCACAGCCCCATGAATATCTACGAGCTGCATCTTGGCTCCTGGCGGAAAAAGTGGGACGGCACTACCCATACCTATGCAGAGCTGGCGGAGCAATTGGCCGGCTATGTCAAAGACATGGGCTTTACCCATGTGGAGTTTATGCCCCTGTCCACTTATCCCTTTGAGCCCAGCTGGGGCTACCAGGTCACCGGCTACTATGCCCCCACCGCCCGTTACGGTGATCCGGATGAGCTGAAAGTGCTGGTCGATGCCCTGCACCGTGCCGGAATCGGCGTGCTGCTGGACTGGGTGCCTGCCCATTTCCCCAAAGATCTTTACGGCCTGTACGAGTTCGACGGCACTTGCTGCTATGAGCTGTCTGATCCGGAGATGAACGAGCATCCCGACTGGACCACCCGTATTTTTGACTTCGGCAAGCCGGAAGTGAAGAGCTTCCTGATCTCCAACGCCATCTACTGGCTCAAGCAGTTCCACATCGACGGCCTGCGTGTGGATGCGGTCAGCTCCATGCTGTATCTGGATTACAGCCGTGCCCACTATAAGCCCAATAAATTCGGTGGCCGGGAAAATCTGGAAGCGATCGAGTTTATCCGTCAGCTGAATCATGCCTGCTTTGCTGTCCGCAAGGATACCATCATGGTTGCAGAGGAGTCTCATGCCTTCCCCATGGTCACATGGCCGCCGGAGGCCGGTGGTCTGGGCTTCAACTTCAAGTGGAACATGGGTTGGATGAATGATACGCTGAAGTATATGAAGGAAGATCCCATCAACCGCAAGTATCATCATGACAAGCTGACCTTCTCCATGGCTTATGCCTTCTCCGAGAATTTCATTCTGCCCCTGTCCCACGATGAGGTGGTGCACATGAAGGGCAGCCTCATCAACAAGCAGCCCGGCGACTATTTCTGGAAGTTTGCAGGTCTTCGCCTGCTGCGTGGCTATCAGATGGTGCAGCCCGGCAAGAAGCTGCTGTTCATGGGCGGCGAGATCGGCCAGTTCCGGGAGTGGAAGTACGATGAAGCTCTGGATTGGACGGTGCTGGACTACGAAATGCACCAGAAGCTGGTGGCCTTTAACCGGGACTTGAACCGGTTCTATAAGGAGAATGCGGCATTGTGGGCAGACGACGGCAGCTGGGATGGCTACCAGTGGATCCAGCCCGATGACGGCGACAATTCCGTCATTTCCTTCCGCCGCATTGATCCCAAGACCAAGAAAGAGCTGATCGTGGTGCTGAACATGACCCCCGTCACCCGGGATGGTTATGTGTTGGGCCTGCCCAGTGCCGGTACATACGAGCCGGTGTTCTGCTCCGACGATTTGAAGTACGGTGGTACCGGCTCCGTGCCCACCGCGGTGGAAGCGTATGAAGGTGAGTACCGGGAGTACAAGCATAAGGGTGATTTCCACCTTGCGCCCCTGTCGCTGACCATCTTCCGGAAAAAGGGAAGAAAGAAAAAGGCCTGAGCCTTATAAGAGCAACGCATTTGCCAATGGATCACCCGTCCGAAGGCTCCCTTGTGTAAAGGGGGCGGTCAGCCGAACAGGCAGACTGGGCGTTTCCAATATTCCGTGCGCCAGAAATATCAAATATCATTTACATAAGGAGTATTTGCCATGTATTTTCAGAAAAAACGCTGCATTGCTATGCTGCTGGCCGGTGGCCAGGGCAGCCGTCTGAAGGTTTTGACCGAGAAGACTGCCAAACCTGCTGTTCCCTTCGGTGGAAAATACCGCATTATCGATTTCCCCTTAAGTAACTGCGTCAACTCCGGCATCGATACGGTGGGTATTTTGACCCAGTATCAGCCTCTGGAGCTGAACGAATATATCGGCAACGGCCAGCCCTGGGGTCTGAACAAGACCCATAGCTGCGCCCAGGTGCTGCCCCCTTACGAGCGCCACGATAAAAAGTCCGGCTGGTATAAGGGCACGGCCAACGCCATCTATCAGAATATCGATTTTATCGAGCGTTTTGACCCGGATTATGTGGTGATCCTCTCCGGCGACCATATTTACAAGATGGATTACTCCGACATGGTCGCCTACCATGAAAAGCACAATGCTTCCTGCACCATCGCCGTCCGTGAAGTGCCTCTGGCCGAGGCTTCCCGGTTCGGTATCCTCAATACCAATCCCGACAACTCCATCTATGAGTTTGAGGAAAAGCCTGCCAAGCCCAAGTCCACCAATGCCTCCATGGGCATCTATGTGTTTAACTGGAAAGTGCTGCGGGAGGCTCTCATCACGGACGAGGAAAATCCCAAGTCTTCCAACGACTTTGGTAAGAATATCATTCCCAGCCTGCTCAACGCCGGACACAAGATGATGGCCTACCGATTCGACGGTTATTGGAAGGATGTGGGTACCATCGACTCTTTGTGGGAAGCCAATATGGAGCTTCTGGGCAAAGAACCGGAGTTCGACATCCGTGGCGGCGACAAGAACCGGATCTACGCCCGGAACAATGCACTGCCTTCTTCCTATATTGATGAGGATGCGACCACGGTTAACTGCTTTGTGGCAGAAGGGTCGGAGGTCTATGGCAATGTGAAACACTCTGTCATTTCCACAGGCTGCTTCGTGGGAAAGAATGCCATTGTCGAAGACAGTGTGGTCATGCCCGGTGTGGTCATTGAAGACGGTGCCATCGTCCGCCATGCCATTCTGGGCGAAAACAGCCGCATTGGCCGCAACGCCGTGGTAGGCGGCGCATTCGCAGCCGGAGAAGAGAAGAATATCAGCGTCACATCCAAGGGCGCTGTGGTAGAAGCCGGCACCGCTCTGCTGCCCGGTGAAATGCTGTAAGGAGGGGAAAGATATGAATGTTTTCGGTATTGTCTTTGCAAATGACGCTGCCATGGGCGAGCTGACCGCCCAGCGCACCACTGCATCCATCCCCTTCGGCGGTCGCTACCGCCAGGTGGATTTTGCCCTGTCCAATCTGACCCATGCCGGCATCCGCCGCATCGGCCTGATCTCCCGTCACCACTACCAGAGCCTGATGAACCACATTGGCTCCGGCGAAGAGTGGGGGCTGGAGCTGGAAGAGGGCGGCCTGGAATTTTTGACGCCCTATGCCATGTCTGCCACCGACAGCTATCGGGGCAAGCTGGAGTCTCTGTACGCCGCAATGGATTTCCTGACCTACGGTGAAAAGTATGACTATGTGGTGCTTACCGATACCGCCGTGCTCAGCAATGTCAATGTCCGTGCAGTCATCGACTCCCACATCGCCAGCGGCAAGGACATCACGCTGGTCACGAAAGCTGGCATTGCCGATGGCAAAAAGCAGCTGGATCTGGCACTGAAGCTGGATGGTAACGGTGAGATCCTGGATATGGCTGTTGACTATGTAGCACCTTCTGACTATGTGGCCTCCATGGATATTTTCGTGGTGGGCAAGAACTGGCTGGTGCGCCAGGTTAAGGAGCACATCGCCCACAATCTGTATCACATGGATCGGGATCTGGTGCTGGGTCAGTGGCAGAAAAATGCTGCCTCTGTCAATGTTTACCAGTTTGAAGGTCAGGCACTGTACAATGAAACTGTGAGCGAGTATTTTGCAAATTCCATGGCTCTGATCAACAAGAATGTGCGCCACGATCTGTTCGGCGCAAACCATCCCATCTATACCAAGGTTCGTGACCAGGTGCCCACCTATTATGGTGAGGGCTGCCAGGTGGATAACAGCATTCTGGCCGATGGCTGCGTGCTGGAAGGCAATGTGAAAAGCTCCGTGCTGTTCCGGGGCGTCGTGGTGGAAAAGAATGCCCAGATCAGCGATTGTGTCATCATGAACGACACCCGCGTGGGCGAAAACTGTGAGCTGCGCTATGTGATTTTGGATAAGGATGTCACTGTTCGTCCCAATTCCAAGCTCATCGGCACCGCCACCAATCCCATTATCATCAAACGGGGAGAAATCGTATGAAAATAGCAATTCTGGCCTCCGAGGGCGCACCCTATGCCAAATCCGGCGGCCTTGGAGATGTGATGGAGGCACTGCCTGCGGCGCTGTCCCGGATTGAGGGCAATGAAGTGGCACTGGTGCTGCCCTATTACAAGAAAATCAAAGATAATCCTGCCTACGAAACCGAGTGTATCTCCTATTTCTGGATGGATCAGGGCTGGCGGCAGCAGTATGTTGGAGTCATGCGGCTGAAAAACCGCAATGACGGCGTGCAGGTCTACTTCATCGACAATGACTATTACTTCGGCCACCGGGACGGTGCGCTCTATGGCTGCGGCGACGACAGCGAGCGTTATGCCTATTTCTCCAAGGCCTGCCTGTCCGGTCTTGCCGCCATCGGCTACATCCCGGATGTGATCCAGTGCAACGACTGGCAGACGGCGCTGGTGCCTGTTATGCTCAATGCCCAGTTCCGGCACGCCTTCCCCAATACCCGCACCATGTATACCATCCACAATATCGAGTATCAGGGCTGGGCAAGCGGCGAATTCTTCGATCAGGTGCTGGCACTGCCTTATGATTACCGGGGCTGTCTGGATATGCACGGCCAGGTGAATATGATGAAGGGAGCCATCGAGTGTGCGGATCTGGTCACCACTGTTTCTGAAAGCTATGCCCGGGAGCTGATGTATCCCTATTACGCCCACGGCTTGGACGGGGTGATCTCCAATGCCGAATGGAAGCTGACCGGTATCACCAACGGTATTGATGTTGGCACTTTCAACCCGGAAACGGACAAGGCGATCCCTTATCACTATAATGCCGATACCTTTGTTCAGGGCAAGGCTGCCTGCAAAGCGGCACTCCAGCAGGAGGTGGGCCTTCCTGTAAAGCCGGATACCCCCTTGATGGTCATGGTCACAAGATTGGCCGGACACAAGGGCTTGGATCTTCTGTGCTATTGCGCCCGAAAGCTTTTGTGGGAGGAAGACTGCCAGCTTTTGATTTTGGGCAACGGCGAAGAGAAGTTTGAATACTTCTTCCGCAACTTGCAGCAGGAATTCCCGGATCGGGTGTCTGCCCAGATCATGTTCAAGCTGGATCTGGCATCCCGGATCTACGCCGGCGGCGATATTTACTTGATGCCCTCCAAGAGCGAGCCTTGCGGCCTGAGCCAGATGAATGCCATGCGCTATGGTACTGTGCCTGTGGTTCATGCCACCGGCGGCCTGCGGGACACCGTTCCCCCCGTGGACGAGCACGGCTGCGGCGGCCTGGGCTTTACCTTCCAGAGCTACAATGCCGATGACTTTATGGAGGCTGTCCGCCGCTGTATCCACCTGTACCGGGATGACCGGGATGGCTTCCGCCGCTTGCAGTATACGGATATGTGCCAGGATTTCAGCTGGAATGTTCCTGCCGCACGGTATATGGAGCTGTTCCATAGAATGTGCAGCTGGTAAAATGAAAAGCTCTCCTCCGGGAGAGCTTTTTCCTTGGGTTTGACGGAAAATTCGATTTTTTGTTCATTTGTCAATGATGTGAGACCACAAAAAAGCATATAGAGTTCTGA
>CAYROJ010000020.1:0-17508 GCA_964425865.1 uncultured Oscillospiraceae bacterium
AATCAGAACTCTATATGCTTTTTTGTGGTCTCACATCATTGACAAATGAACAAAAGTTAAATTTTTTGCAAAAAACAAACCGGGGAACGCCCCGGTTTGTCCTATCGCTCACTGGGATACCAGTCCTCTTCCCCGAAAATAAAATCGTCGATGTCCTGAATTTGTGTCTGCTCTTTCGGCCGCTCTTCCATGAGAAATACCCCCTCTCCCCTTTTGATTGTCCCATTATATGCAAAAGGCAGCAAAAATTGTGCCGATTTTTCATTGACAGCCAGCCCTTTTTTCGCTACAATAGCAAGGCATGATACGCCCCAGTAGCTCAGTTGTATAGAGCGTCCGCCTCCTAAGCGGAAGGTCGGAGGTTAGAGTCCTCTCTGGGGTGCCAGCAAAGCCGGACAGTCTTTTCAGGCTGTCCGGCTTTTGACTGTTAAGAAATGCTATTTGCTTTCTCGGTCAAGATGTGCTATATTTTAGAAAAATATCAAGATGAGGTATTCTATGAAATTTCGTAAAACCTGTTCTTTCCTGGCGGCTGCCGCACTGAGTGCCGCCTGTCTGGCCGGTTGCGCCGGTCAGGAAGCAGCCACGACCACCGCCCCCCTCCCCAGCACCAGTATCGCTGCCACCTCCGGTCTATCGGGAAGCTATGCATCCGTCGGCACTTTCTCTACCGAGGATGTATTTGGAACGACTTACACCCAGGATCTGTTCAAAAATTATGATCTGACTTTGGTCAACGCATTTACCACCTGGTGTCCCCCCTGTGTGAAAGAAATGCCAGAACTGGAAAAGCTCCGTCAGGCCTATACAGGCAAAGGAATCAAGCTGGGAGTCGTTGCCGTGGTTCTCGATGTAAAAACCCCAATCGGCATTGACAAAAGCGCATTGGAGCAGGCAAAGCTCCTTTCAGAGCGCAGCGCTGCGCAGTTCCCGTTCCTGATTCCTGACGACAGTGAGATGAACGGACGCCTGTCCGGAATTGACAGCGTTCCGGAAAGCTTCTTTGTAGACAGCGACGGCAATATCGTCAGCGCCGCTTACATCGGTGCAAGAACACAGGAAGAATGGGCCAGGATCGTGGATGCAGAACTGGCCAAATTGAAAGGTGAATGACCATGAAGCACTTTCACATTCCTCGCTGGGGCGGATTGCTGATCTGCGTCTGCGGCCTTGCACTGATGGTCTTTGGTGCATATCGCGGTGAAATGGCAATCGTCCTGAAAAAGGCCATCAACATCTGCTTGGAGTGTATCGGAATTGGATAAGAAAAAAGATATGAAAACCGGGCAGCGGTTTCGCCACTATGTCCAGGCGCTCTGGGCTCTGCTCAGCAACAGCTACCTTGTCGGCTTTGTCCAGGGAAAGATCTATAAAGGCAGCCTTAAAAATTTATGTGTTCCGGGTATGAACTGCTACTCCTGTCCCGGTGCGCTCGGCTCCTGCCCCATCGGTGCCATGCAGGCAGTGATCGGAAGCTATAATTTTAAATTTGCCTTCTATGTAGCAGGCTTTTTGATGTTTGTAGGCGGACTCATTGGCCGATTTGTCTGCGGCTGGCTGTGTCCCTTTGGCCTCATCCAAGACCTGCTGCACAAGATCCCCTTTCCGAAAAAGATCAAAACATTCCGTGGGGATGCTCTGCTGCGAAAACTAAAATATGTTATTTTACTGGTATTCGTTATTCTGATGCCGCTGTTTTTGGTTGACCTGTTAGGACAGGGTGCTCCCTACTTCTGTAAGCTGATCTGCCCCGTCGGTACATTGGAGGGTGGCATTGTGCTGGTGCTGCTCAACAAAGCCCTGCACAGCACCCTTGGATGGCTCTACACATGGAAAATCGCCATTCTGGTGGCGACGATCTTTGTGTCTATGATCGTTTATCGGCCTTTTTGCAAATACATCTGCCCATTGGGTGCTATCTATTCCGTATTCAATCCGATCTCCGTATTTCGATACCGGGTCGATGAACAAAAGTGTACCCGCTGCGGTGCCTGTGCAAAAACCTGCCACATGGGCTGCGATCCCACCAAAAATGCCAACGATTCTGAGTGCATCCGTTGCGGAAAATGCAAAACCTGTTGTCCTGCAGGTGCTATCAGCAGCAGCTTCTGCAAAAAGAAATGATCCCGACAGTCAAGAACCGCCGCCGGCCCTCAAGGGTCAGCGGCGGTTTTATCATAGCAATGTATAGGTGCCGTCGGTAATCGCATAGCCATGCCCCGGCTGGGGCTGCCACTGGTAGCGGTTCTTCCCTTCCGCCGGGAAAAGATGCTCCATAATGGCTGCGATCACGCCGCCATGGGTGATGACAGCGGTATCCCCTTTGATCTCTGAAAAGGCTTCCAGTACCCTTTTTTTCATCTGCGCACCACTTTCCCCCCAAGGAGGGATATTCTGTTCATTGTCGCCGGAGATCCAAGTCTCATAGAGCGGTGTGTTCTTCAGCTGGTCATAGGAGTGCATTTCAAAAATACCGAAGTCCACCTCCCGGAACCGGGGCTCGACCTCAAAGGGGACTTTCCCAAAAAGGATCTGCAATGTTTCATTGGTGCGGCGCATTCCACTGGTAAGAAAGCTGACCTGCCCAATGTTATAATGCAGTTTGCATAGCTCCTCTTTTCCGGCTTCTGTCAAGCCAAGGTCCGTGCTACCGCAGTATAGATGCTGTTCATTGGCCCGGGTCTTGCCGTGACGAATAAGATAAATGGTCATTTTAATCGTTGCTCCAATCCACAGAATATTCGGCTGACCCGGCTGGCCTCCCCTGCCAAATACTGGCACAATCGGCCGGTCTTCAATCGCCAAGCCCGATTTTCCGCTCCCAAGGGAACCACTCCGCAGGAAATGTCCTGCAAGATCAGAACGCTATTCTCCCATTGCTCCCGATGGGTCTGAAAATAGCCCAAAGGATCTTCATTGGCCCAGGTAAATGCCTCGATTTTATCGATACACCTCTTAGAAAAGTCAATATTTTCCCCATTGCAGATAAAAACATCGTCTTCCGTCAAATCGAGACTCTTTTTTGCAAAATCCAGCTTACCCTGGAAGGCTCCGCCGATAATCAAAATCATAGTGCTCTCCTCAAATCAGTGCATATACTGCCACAGCGCAAAGCTCGCCCACGGTCAAAGCGTAGCCCGCAATATCACCGTTCATACCCTCCAAAGAGCGGTATCCCCGGCACAGAGCAAGACCATATCCTGCCGCACAGCCCACAAGGACAAATCCGTACTTTCCGCACAGGCCAAAGCCCAAAGCAAAAAAAGTACCCAATGCCACAGTCAAAATGGCCATATGCGACCGGGGCTTTTTCTGATCGGCATACTGGCTGGTGGACATACTCTTCAAACCACTCACCGCCAGGGCAGAACCGCAACGGCTAACTGCCGGAACAAAAAGTAAGACCAGCATATTTGCTTCCGCCTTCACCGAAGCAAAGCAGGCAAATTGCGCCAAAATCAACATCACAATGCCAATAACAGCAAAGCTGCCCACATGGGAGTCCTTTAAAATCTCTCGCCGCCGTTCCAGACTTCGCCAGGATTTGACGGCATCGGTCACATCCATGAATCCATCCAAATGGATAAATCCGGTGGCAAAATAAGGCCATGCGCACAGGACAAGGGCCGTCACCAGGGCAGGCAAATTCAAAAAGCGGCACAACCAGGATAGTCCTGCCCAAATTGCGCCGATTTCCAATCCAATAACGGGCAGGAACAGCAGCATCCTTCCTTTTGCATCCTCGTCCCAAATTTTCCCCGGGAATGGGATGGCACAGAACATACTCTGGCACATGGCAAAGGCGTGAAAATAGGTTTTCATAAGGGCAATCCCCCCTTGTAGATGGTATACTGTCCGGCGCTGACTTCCACCACAGTATCGCAAATCGCCGCCAATCGGCGGTCGATCTGAGCCAGACACTTGCGGTATGTTTCCGTACTCTCGTCATAGCGCTGAGCATCTGAATAAATATAGTCGCTGACAAAAATCACATGGCGTACCTTCCCGGCAAATATCACCAATTCATCAGCACAGCGCTGAGCAGCTGCCAAATCCATCTCGTAATTGTTTTCCACGGGAAACAGCGCATTTTGGATCAGTGCGGTCACACTGTCCACCAAAAAAACAGCGGTTGGATCAGCGTTTTCCAGACAGTCCAGAATGTTTTTGAAGCATTCCAGTGTTTCAAAGTCCATACCGGCTCTGTCGGCAATATGTCGTCGGATGCGTTCGTCATCCTCTGCGCCGGAGGAGATCATAGTTGCCACATAATAGTGCTTGCCCCCCCGAGCCAATGTCAGCGCCAGATTTTGTGCCAAGGTGGATTTGCCGTTTTTTGCGCCACCGGAAATAAAGCAGGTCATGGCTTTTCCTCCACTGTGAACTTGTCCCCTACCCGGATCTCCTCCAAATATCCATCATCGATGCCTGCCTGGTCGAAAGTAGCCATGTCATTGATAACGGCGCAGGCTGCACCCAGGATCTCAAAGGCCAAGGGGCACCCACTGCCCTCTCCCAGCCGCATATCCAGCAAAAAGATGGGTTGCAAGTTCATATCTTCCACAGCCAGTTTATAGCCAACTTCATAAGATGCATGGCTGGGCACAAGATACCCCTGCACATTGGGGCAAAGCCTGCACGCACACAGTGCCGCCACCGCAGAAATAAAGCCATCGATCACTACCGGACGGTGGGTCGCCGCAGCGCCTAAAAAGCCACCGCACATGGCTGCCAGATCAAATCCGCCAACCTTCGACAGCACATCCAGAATATCGTTTTTATCCGGGGCATTGACGGCAATGGCCTTTTGAATGACTTCCTTTTTCTTTCGGAAGCTGTCATCCGTCAAGCCGCCCCCCCGGCCCGTAACAGTTTCGGCATCCACCCCCAGCAGCACCGCCAGCACCGCAGCCGATGTGGTGGTATTGCCGATGCCCATTTCGCCAATGCCCAAAACATCCGCATCTGTGGACACCGCCAGTTCAAAGCCGGTCATCAATGCCTGCAACGCCTGAGCTCTGGTCATAGCCGGGCCATGGGCCATATTCTGTGTGCCATAGGCGATCTTTTTACGAAGGACCTTCGGCTCTTTTATATCCGCATTCACGCCAACATCGCACACCGTGATACCGCAATGAAAATGGCGACAAAGGGTGGATGCGCCGGTCTTATGCCGGGTCAAATTGATGGTCTGCATTTGCGTCACGCTCTGCGGCGCACTGGACACCCCTTCTTCCACCACGCCATTATCGGCCGCAAATACCAGAAGATGCTTTTTGTTGATTCGATTGTAGACCTTGCCGGTAATGCCTGCCAGCTGGACAGACAGTTCCTCCAGGCGGCCCAGAGATCCGGGCGGCTTGGCAAGCTCTGCCTGTCGCTGTCTTGCCTTTTCCATAGTCTCTTTATCCAGAGGAGTGATCTGAGAAATCAACGCTTCCAATTCCATACTCATTTCTCCAAAAGCCAGCGAACAGAAGGCTCGCTCTCCATCAGTTCCAACGAAAAAGTTGCTTCCGGGCACAGTTGTTCCGCCTTTTTCAGCAAATCCTTCATTGGGATTTTCCCCTCCCAAAGAGCGCTGTGGGTATCCCAGGAACCATCGTTATTGTGGATATGAAAATGGCTCAGGTATGGTGCCCAGGCATCCACCCAATCCATCACCGAAATATCTGAATAGGCATTTACATGGCCCACATCCAGACACAGCCGCAACTGGGGATGATCCACCCCCTGAACGACATCCAGCATCCACCGGGGGTCTTTCTCCAGCACATTTTCCAGTACGATCTGAACCCCCGGATCTTCTTTCAGGAAATCCCTCCAAAAGGAGATCGACTGCTCCACATACCACTGTGGGTAATAGATCAGTGGGTGAAAGCCGCCGTGAATGACTACTTTTTTTGCCGCATATCTCTTTGCCAGATCAACGGCCTGCTCATAGCGTTCCTTCGCCAAGGCACGGGCTTTGGGGTCAATGGCACAGGGAAACAGCTCATTAAAAGGGGCATGAAGCACCAGATCTTTGCAGTTTTTAATTTTTTCTTCCACCAATGCGTTGGTTTCTCCGAACTTTTCGTCCATATTCCAGGCAGTACAGTATTCCGCAATTTCCAAACCCAGTGCATAACGCTGCGCTACGATATGGGCATTGGGGTCAATGGTAGAAATAAAAAAACGATCCATAGAATTCTCCCAAAATGGTAAAAATAAAAGCTCCCGTAAGGTGGGAGCAAAAAGAGCGCACAAAGACATCGCCGGACAGCCCCCAAGAGTCCCGCGCACAGGTAAAAGGTCTGTATTCCGACTCCGGACACCATAATGTATGCCTCTTCTCAGCATCAGCCAATGAGAACACACGGCGTTCTTGTCCGTCTACGGCGGCTTGGTACCGTTGGGATTTCCCCATTCCAATGGAGCCTTTTCCTACAATTATATGCTATTTTTCTGTATTGTAGCACAGGGGCTCAGAAATTGCAATCCTGAAAAATAAGGTTGACTTTCCACAAAACTGGTGCTATACTGCCCTTAGAAAGTAAATAACAGTTTGAGTGCCTCTGGGTTCGGTAACAGGCTCGGAGGAGAATAGAGAATCGTGTGCAATTCACGAACGGTACCGCCACTGTAAGCGTGGAGGGATCTGTGTAAGACGAAAGTCGGTCATTGGCATAAGCTGAGAAGGCCTCACAGGTTCCTGCGATCCGCAAGTCAGGAGAACTGCTCAGACGGTGTTTCATTCCGGAGCCACCCAGTATGGCTTTCGGTGTTTTTTGCACGGGAAAACGGCCGCTGTGATCCAACGATCACAGCGGCTTTTAGCTGCTCCCGGATGCTGTGAAGTCCCTCCTTGCACAGATGGCCCTTCCGGGAGCAGCTGAACCAAATGCATTTCTTGCCGGATGTCTTTGCATCCGGCATTACATCTACATTCAACTTTCCACCATCAATTGAGGTGTGCTCCCATGACAGAACAAGAAATGATCGATCTTGCCATTGCAGAAGGCTTTTCCAATGCAACCATCACAGATACCAGAGATATTGTTTTTGACCCTTCCTTCCGTCCCTACTGTGCAGAAAATCTGTGCGGCCAATACAGTGCCAACTATTCCTGCCCTCCGGACTGTGGCAGCCCCAGAGAAATGAAGCTGCGTATCCTCGCCCACAAAAAGGCTTTGGTACTGCAAACCATCTGGCAGGTGGCGGATTATTCGGATGCCCCTGTCATCAAGCAAGCCAAGCGAAGCCACAACGCATCTGAGTTGAAGGTTGTCAAAGCACTGCGGGAAGCAGGACACAGCGGCGTGATCGTCGGTGCCAGCGGATGCGCACTCTGTACCCCCTGTGCACGAACCCAGGGACTTCCCTGCAAGTACCCGGATCTGCAATACTCCTGTATGTCTGCTTACTGTATCTTTGTCAAAAAGCTGGCCGATCACTGCGGCATGGAATATGACTGCGGTGAGGGTCTTCTGGCCTTATTCGGAATGTACGCTTTTGACTGATTCCGTTCCATTGGCAACCTTTGCTATCTCACATAAATCGATCCCATAGAAGCCGAGAGTCTGAGTTTTCCTTCAGGCTCTCGGCTTATTTTTTTGCCGCCTTTTCAAACTAAAAAGGCGGCTTTGTTGCATATACTTGTGCAACAAAAAAACAAAAAATATTTCCTATGACAGCTTTCGATTTTATCTCTCTTTGCACTCGTGCTATAAAAGCCTTACCTCACACCGAGCATCCAAGTTTGTCTCTTCTCCCTTATTGTCAGAAAACCATAGATCACGAACCGTGGAGGCGGATAGAAATGGATCGTTTTACTACAAAGAAAAACCTGTACATTTGCATCATTCTTTTACTGTTATTACTACTTCTTTTATTAATTATTGGGGCACTTGTCTGGGACAGCCATGCACTGGAAGCACGGCATATGGCTGACCGATTGGATGCACTGAATGTAAACGACGGCAAGCCCATCATCCAAAAACACGAACAGCTATTTCAGCCCGGTGTGACCGTCCAAAAGGACTTCTTCGTGGAAAACACAGGAACCTCCACCATTTTTTATCAGCTGTATCTGGCTGACATTTCAGGTGGGCTGGCTGACATTTTGATCGTGACCATCCGAGACGGCGACCAGATCCTCTATTGTGGCACTGCCCATGAATTGACTCTGGAAAACACCGCCGTTGCAGCGCAGGCGCTTACATCCGGCCAGCGAAAAGATCTGATTGCCTGCTTCTACCTTCCGGAACAGTGTCCACCGGATCTTCAAAACGCTTCACTATCCTTCATCCTTCGTGCCAAAGTGGCTTAAAACCGATCATTGTTCAAGGAGCTTATTTATGAAAACCGTAAAGATATTACGAAATATTTTCTTCTGGGTACTTGTTGCCATTACCGGATCTATGATGATTTTCACCCTCATATGTGCCTCCACCCTTGACCAGGCACACCGGACGATATTTGGCTACAAAGCCTTCATCATCTTGACCGATTCCATGAAAAAAACAGATTTTGACGCAGGCGATCTGATTCTGGTCAAAGAGGTCGATCCGGCCACCCTTCAGGAAGGGGACATTATCTCCTACATCTCTCAAAGCAGCAACAGCTTCGGTAAAACCATCACCCATAAGATCCGCTGCCTTACCACCACGACCGATGGAGATTCCGGTTTCATCACCTATGGTACCACCACCGGGACAGATGATGAGCAGATCGTTACATATCCCTGCGTTGTTGGCAAGTATCAATTCTGCATTCCAAATTTGGGCTATTTCTTCCATTTCCTAAAAACTGTCCCGGGATACCTGATCTGCATCCTGCTGCCGTTTTTTCTGCTGATTCTTATAGAGGCAGTCCACTGTATTCGCCTTTTCCGAAAATATCGGGCAGAGCAGCGAGCACTTCTTCAAGCAGAACGAGATGAGCTTGAAGCCGAACGGGAAAAAAATCAGCGGCTTTTGCATCAGATCATGGCCATGAAGGCCCAAATCGATCCCGCTGTCGAGCTCAATAGCAGCCCATTCCATTCCATAGAAAAATGATCATTGAGAGAATACTTCTGAACGATCATTTTATATTACAAAGGAGGAAAAATCAATGAAAAGCAACACACCACTATATCGCTCTCTGGTGAGCAGCAGTCTGGCAATGCTAATATGCCTATCCATGCTGGTCGGCACCACCTTTGCCTGGTTCACCGACACTGCGTCCACCTCTGTCAACGACATCCAAGCCGGAACCCTTCAGGTTGACATTGTCGATCCGGAAGGCGCATCGATCGTTGATGCCGGTCTGGAATTCGTCAGCTTAGACGGCAAGCGGGGTACAGAAATCCTCTGGGAGCCCGGCGCAACCTACTACACGACAGCCTTCCGCATCAGAAGCACCGGCACATTGGCTCTGAGATTTCAGCTACTTCTGACCGGTTTGAACGCCAACAATAAGCTGCTGGAAGCTCTGGAATTTTCCGTCGTTGACAGCCAGGGCAATGCCATTGCTCTGGATAGCTTTGTGGGCAGCCTCGATCCCAACGCCCCCATGACCGACCTGATGTACATCAAAGCCCACATGAAGGAAGATGCCGGTAATGAGTATCAGGGTCTCAGCCTGTCCGGTGTAGGCATCACCGCCATCGCCGGTCAGCGCGGCTATGAGTATGACAGCAGCAACAACACTTATGACGCAAACGCTCCTCTGACCGGAACCTCGTCCGCTGTTGATTTCACCACAGATGCACCCGTATATCATCTGTCCAACGCCGCCGACCTGCTGGCATTTGCCAGAGAGGTCAACGAAAATGGCAACACATTCGAAGGCAAGACCATTAAGCTGAGCGGCGATGTAGATCTGGCCTACATTGACTGGAAGCCCATTGGTCAGACTGGGAAAGACCAGTTCATGGGCACTTTTGACGGCTGTAACCACACCATCCGTCATCTGAAGGTAGACTCCACCGCCGAAGGCAGCGAGCACTATGCTTCCGGTCTGTTCGGTTGGATCAACAATGCTGTCATCCAGAATGTAAAAATCGACGGCGCTATCATCATCGGCCATCACTATTCCGGCGCCATCGTCGGCTATGCTGAGTCCAACACCCAGTGTACCATCACCAACTGCCATGTGATGAACGCTACCGTTACCGGTGTCCACCTGGACAAGCCGGCCTGCGGCGACAAGATCGGCGCTGTCATCGGCTATGCAGGCAATGCCAACACCCTTGTTAAGGACTGCACTGCTTCCAACTGCACCATTTCCGGCAACCGTGATGTCGGTCAGATCACCGGTGCTGCACTAACTGCAAACCTCGTCGGCTGCACCGCCACCAATGTCATCGTCACCGAAAATACCACTACCTCCTGTGACCACCTGTCTGCCGGTCAGAACATTCGCAATGAGCTCATCGGCCGTGTCACCGGTTGATCCATACAAAGCATAATGCCTCTCCCCCCGGGGAGGGGCAATCAAAGGGCATAATTGCAAATTGTGCCCTTTGATTGCTCACGCATATACATGAGCAAAAAACAATACAGGAGGTCAAAAAAATGGCAAACCACAAACCCATCCGCAGAGCATTGGTCATCAGCGCATCATCGGTTCTCTTGTGCGCCTCCATGCTCATAGGCACCACTTTCGCCTGGTTCACTGACACAGCTTCCACCTCTGTCAACACCATTCAGGCCGGCACGCTGGACATCCAGATGATCGACAGCAACGGAAACTCTCTGGAAGGCAGCACTCTTTCCTGGCAGAAAGCCGCTGGGCACGAAAATGAGCCCATCCTGTGGGAGCCGGGCTGTACTTACAACATACAGCCCATCACCATTAAAAACAACGGTAATCTGGCACTGAAGTACAGAGTCGAGATCACCGGCATCAATGGCAGTGCCAAGCTCAACAAAGCCATTGAATGGTCGCTCCAGCTCAACGATGACAACAATTCTCGAAGCGGCGGCAAACAGGTGGAGTTCTGGTATCATCTGCTCCCCGGCGAGAGCCAGACGCTGACCATCTCCGGTCATATGAGAGAAAATGCCGGTAACGAATATCAGGGACTGACCATTGATAACATTTCCATCGGCGTTTACGCTGCTCAGGACACCGTGGAGTATGACAGCATCACCGACCAGTATGATGCCGAAGCTAACAATGTTGGCATTGTCGATGTCTATACCTATGAGCAGTTTGTAGAAGCGCTGAAGCACTCCGGCACCATCCGCCTGATGAACAACATCGAGGTGAAACAGACTGTGACCGTTCCCACCGGCAGCCGCATTGATCTGGACATGAACGGCAAAACCCTTTTCCTGGCTGACGGTGCCAGCACTGAAACCTGTGATCCGATGATCTATATGAAGACAGACTCTGCACTGACCTTTGACGGAAACGGCAAAGTTGACCTAGGCGCAAACCCCGGGATATCCTTCATCTTCCCCGCTGGCGATCTGACCATCAACAACGGCACTTACTCCATCGACACCGGGCTTAACAACTACGGTGCTTTCTTTGCCGGCGTGACCAACGGAACCGGCAAACTCATCATTAACGGCGGCTACTTTGACGGCGGTTTCTACGATGCCGGCAACTGTGGAGCCAACGCCCTGCACCTGCTGAACCTTTCCGCCAACCAGTATGTTCGTGTCTATGGCGGCACCTTTGTTGCCCAGAACCCTGCATGGGGCGATGAAGCTAACGGCGGCTGCGCCTGCGCCCTCCATGGCACCAATCGCCACCCGGGCTGGTGGATTGGAGACCAGGGCGTATTCCTGGAAGGTCAGGTTTGGACAGATGGCAGAACCGACAGTGATCTGCCTACCGGCTACACCATCACCGAAGGTTCGACCACCG
Source organism: uncultured Oscillospiraceae bacterium (assembly GCA_964425865.1). Lineage (GTDB taxonomy): Bacteria > Bacillota > Clostridia > Oscillospirales > Oscillospiraceae > Faecousia. The sequence goes on from CAYROJ010000020.1 coordinate 11,845, forward strand.
ACGGCCGTCCCACCTATACTGTAAACTATACCAAGCCATAATTCGAAGTCCTCTCCCACCTTCCGTGGGAGGGGCGATCAAAGGGCACAAGATAAGCTTGTGCCCTTTGATCGCTCAGGCGAAGATCCGAGCAACTTAAATTTTACAGGAGGTCAAAAAATGAGGAAATATCAATCCACCAAACGAGCATTGGTCACAAGCGCACTGGCTGTTACCATGTGTGCTTCCATGCTCACAGGAACCACCTTTGCGTGGTTTACGGACACTGCCGCCACCAATGTCAACACCATTCAGGCAGGCACGCTGGATGTCAAGCTGCTGGACAGTCAGGGAAACTCTCTGGAGGGCGGTACGCTTGTCTGGCAGAAAGCCGCTGGGCACGAAACTGAACCCGTCCTGTGGGAGCCGGGCTGTACTTATCAGCTGAAACCCATTACCATCAAAAATGACGGCAATCTGGCACTGAAGTACACGATCGTCATCACCGGTATTAACGGCGACGCAGCCCTCAACGATGCCATCGAATGGACCATCACTTCTTCCGACAGCTCCGCCGATCTGTCCAGTAGCCACTCTTTAAGTGCCAAAAGCAGCCATACGCTGACCATTTCCGGCCACATGAAGGAAACTGCCGGCAATCAATATCAGGGTCTGAGCATTGAAGGCATTACCATCTCCGTCTACGCCACCCAGGACACCGTGGAATATGACAGCACCGGCAATCAATATGATGCCAGAGCATAATTCCTGTGCATTGTATATACCTGCCATCAACGATAACTGATATGGTATCGTTCCCCCATAATGTGTAATATTCAAAAATGCCGCAGAGGAATTTCTCTGCGGCATTGTCTTATTCCATTTTTCGGGCAAGCCAAGGCAGTGCCTTTTCAAATCTGGTTCCATAGGCATGGGCAGGATCTTGAACGGTAAACTGAGCCACCTGCGCCACAAATTCCGCCGCCAGCACCGCCGACTCATAGGCGCACTTTCCCTGCAGGTATGTGCCTACAAATACAGCGGCAAATATATCCCCCGTACCGTGGTAGCCTCTGCCCACCATCGGACGGTGATAAAAGCTGGTCACACCACCGTCACGCAGGGCAAATCCCGTTTCTCCCGGTACAAAGCCCACCCCGGTCAATAGGATCATGCCACCGAATTGATGTTCCAGCGCCGCCAGCAATGCTTCTACTTTCTGTTCAGTGGGTCGTTCTGCATAAGGCAGCCCCGCCAGCAGGCAGGCTTCCGTCATATTGGGTAGGATCACATCAGCCTGAGCGCAAAGCTTTTTTATTTCATGGACATAGTCTGTTTCAATGCCGCTGTACAGTTTTCCATTGTCCGCCATGGCCGGATCAACGATCAGCTTTCCCTTCGGCGACAGTAACTGATCAGAAATGTCAACCACCAGTTGCACCTGCTCACGCTGGCCGAGATAGCCCACGCAAATACCGTCAAATAAAATACCCTGTTGCTGCCAATGAGCTGCAATGGGCATCATCTCCGCTGTCAGACCCCGGCGATGGGGCGTGCCCAAACCGCCTGTATGGGTGGATAGTACCATTGTCGGCAAAATACAGGTCTCCATGCCGCAAACAGACAGGATCGGCAGTGCCACCGTTGTGGAGCACTGCCCCAGACAGGAAATATCCTGCACAGTAAGAATGCGTTTGTAGTCCATTTTCTCATCTCCTTGCTGTTTTGACCATCATATCACAGAAAGATCGTTTGAAAAGGAGGACCAGCAATCATTTTACTTACATTTCTCACGCAGATTTCCTCCCTACTGCATCAGTTCACTCTTCCTATCTAAAAACGGGTATAAAAATACCACTCTTGAAACCAGAACAGTATTTATGGACATATTATTCTATTCTTCAGCTGTTCCGTCAAAGCCATCAGGATAATACTTGATGAGCAGCTGTGTATCAAAGTCGTACACCTCTTTCAAGGTTGCATTTGGATGCGCTTCGAGATATGCCAGCATCTCACTTTCATAGCAGACACCCTGCATATTGCTCAGGTCGTAATACATTCCAACCTCTTCATAGTTATTCTTTTCAAACACAGCCTGCTCAAATCTTTCAGCAAGCAGTTTTTCAAATTCTGATTTTTCCCTTTTCATCTGTGCACCTCGCAAAAACTAATATTTCTTCTTGCTTAGTATAACATTACCGCCGTACCTACCGTTGCAGCATATTTTCTTTTCTACCTATCTCCATTTTACCATCCTTGCGCTCTTTTCATCCCCACCACTGACGATTCCAGATGTGACATTTTCGGTGCTACCGTGGTTATGGTTATATAGAGCAAACCGCCCCGGAAGCAATTTCCGGGGCGGTTCGTGCTGGCGGAGATGGAGGGATTTGAACCCCCGCACGCCTTGCGGCGCCTAGCGGATTTCGAATCCGCACCCTTCAGCCACTTGGGTACATCTCCATGCCCCGGTATTATACCAGCCCCGGGAAGAAAAATCAAGTCTTATCTTCTTTCTTCCGCACCAGCTCCAGCACATCGCACATCTGCAGACAGATGCCGTTGTAATTCTCCCGACGGTGGGGCTTCAGGCACTTCGAGCAATCCTTGATACCATCGGGAGTATAAGTAAAATTACCTCCACATTTTTCGCCCAGAGCGTAGAGTGGGCAGTAGCAAAAAAGGCAACTGAAGGTTGCGGGGTCAGCCCCTTCATGGCACGGGAAATATTCACACTCTTTGTTCTGAAAAAAATCGTAATGCATCCTTATTTCCTCCGTTCTATAACTTCCGTCCATGGATAATTGCAGGGCGGCTCTTTTGTAAACTCCATTTTTTCTCCCGTCACCGGGTGGAAAAATACCAAGCGATAAGACCACAGTGCAATTTCGCAGGGATCCTCCAGGGTGCTGTATTTCCGCTCCCCCACCAGAGGCAAACCCCGGGATGCAAACTGCACCCGAATTTGGTGTGTTCGACCTGTTTCCAGCTGAATCTGCACCTTTGTCAACTGCTGGTTGCCAGCCAAGACCTGATACCGCAGAGCCGCAGGCTGAACCCCTTTATCCATTTGGGAAACCACCACCGTCATTTTCCGTGCCTTATCCCGCAGAAGCAGGTCTTCCAGCCGCCCCTCTTTTTCTATGGGCACGCCATGGAGCACTGCCTGGTATTCCTTTTCAAATTGATCCTCCCGAATTTGCCGGGACAATTCCGATGCTGCCTGCACAGAGCGCGCCAACACCATCAGGCCGCTGACTACCCGATCAAGACGGTGGACCGTACGCACATCCTCCGTCCCCAGCGCTTGGCGTACCAGTTCCGGCATTCCCCCTGGCTCGTCAGTAGAGAGCACCCGGGGAGGCTTGACGCACACGGCAATGGCTTCATCGGCATAAATTACTTCGATCATGGCTCTCTTGCCTCCCAAAACTGGCGAAAAGCGGTGGGCAACGCTGCATTGCGCCCGATCTGCTCTGCCGTAAACCAGTGAAATCGATCGTTTTTCTTTCCAACTTTCATATAAAGGCCACGCATATTCCAAACAATATGGGTGAAAATATGTTTCTTTTCCAGCTGCCGCTGTACATCCTTTACCGGCATCATCCAGCTTTCCACCATGGCAACAGCATCGGGCACTTCCAATGTGCCTTCCGTATTTGGAAACTGCCACAAGGATGCAAGCAAGCCACTGTCCGGCCGCTTTTCGAACGCATATTCCCCGTCACATTCCAATATAAAAACCGTGCGGTTTTCCTGCTTTTTCTGTTTTTTGGGCAGCTTTACAGGCAACTTCTCCGCTGTGCCTGCTTGAAAGGCTTTGCAAAATGCCCTGCAAGGGCATTCTTCACACCTGGGTGCCCAATTGGGGCCGCACAGGGTCGCCCCAAGCTCCATCAGTGCCTGAGTAAAATTTCCTGCTTGCTGCGGATAAATGGCTTCCAATTCCCAGCGTACCTTTGTCTTAAAATCAGGTCGATCGATGGGGGTTGGATCGTTCATGAGACGGGCATAGACCCGAAGCACATTGCCGTCTACCGCCGCCCTTCTCTGGTTAAAGGCAATAGAACAGATCGCTCCGGCCGTATATTCTCCAATACCGGGCAGGGCAAGAATGTCCTCGTAATTTTCCGGGAAGCATCCATGATAACCGGTCATAACCACCTGCGCCGCCTTTTTCAGGTTACGGGCCCGGCTGTAATACCCCAGCCCTTCCCAGAGCTTGAGCAAGCGCTCATCGTCGCATTTTGAAAGATCCTCCACCGTTGGCAGTGTCTCCAAAAAGCGAGCGTAAAACCCCTTCACCGCCTCCACACGGGTTTGCTGAAGCATGATCTCAGACAACCAAATGTGATAAGGCTCCCGATCCTGCCGCCAAGGCAGATCTCGTTTCTTTTCATCAAACCAGGGCAACAGCACCTGGGGTAAGTTTTGTAGGATCTCCATAATGCACCTCTTATGTTCATTATAGAGGAAGGTTTGCGGACTGTCAAGAAAAAGCGCCGTAACTGTCCAAAACAGGAACAGTTACAGCGCCTTCTTTTATTCTTATTCCCAGCAAAAGTTTTCTTTTCCTGCTCCAATCTCAAAGTGATACTTCACAATACCCAAATCAACCTTGGAATAAAAACCCATGCCTGCCTTTGCAGCTACCTTTCCTTCCCGGTAGCTCAGGAAGAACTTTTGCTGGTTCATTGCAGTTGGTGCCAGTAATGCCGCTTCCACACCTTTTCGGAACCAGATAGGCATCTTACCATCGACATTGCTGACCGCAGTTGCTTCCTTGGATCTATGGGCAACACCTTGTGTTTTTCCATATCCAATCGCCAGCACAACTGCCAGTTTTTCTCCCTTTTTCACTTGGAAAGCACTGGGTATCTTTTTATAGGTCATGGCCACCCAGCAGGTATTCAGTCCCAATTGCTGTGCTCTCAGTGCCAGCCGTTCTCCATAGTAGCCACAAATTTCATCCAGCTTTTCGCTTTTCCGGCCTACCAGGACAACATAGTTTGTAACACCACTGAATTTACCGTAGTGCGCCATAAAGCTATCAAAGGCTTTGGGTTCATCTGTTACCAGCTGAATATGTAGGCCGCTTTCCCGATTGCAAGCCTCAATTTCCTGTTGCAGGGCTTCTTTCACTCCGGCTTCCAACGATTTTTCCACATATTGACGAACGCTGTGACGCTGCTGCATTGCTTCAATCAGTTGCATATCCATTCTCCTATTCCTCGCCGGATCTATCCGGCAGCTTTTTCATGATTTCATTTACATGGGTGATCATCGTTATCAAGTTTTCCATTGCCTGTGCATCGGTGTCAAAATAATAATAGTTTTTGGTTCCCTCCCGACGCATTTTTATAATTCCTGCATCTTTCAGTATCTGCAAATGGTGTGACACCGCCGGACGAGAAAGATGCGTCCTCTTTGTAATTTCTCCGACTCGGACACCATTACATTTCCCCATCTGCATCATTTCCAAAATCAAGTGCTGGCGTGTAGCATCTCCAAATGCCAGAAGGGTCTTCTGACAGGCGGTAAATTCCTGTGCTAATTGCCGTATCTCTTCCATATCTTCCCTTCCTTCGTCCATTGGATTAAACCATTATACCATATCTTTTGTGAATATGGTAAGCGTCAATTCTAACAGCGTATAAAAAGCTCCGGCTTTGAGAGTTTGTCTCG
>CAYROJ010000021.1:0-17305 GCA_964425865.1 uncultured Oscillospiraceae bacterium
GCCATTTATGAAACCATGGTGCGTCTGGCCAAGGGCAACGAGACACTGCTGCACCCCTTTGTGGACTCCAAGGGTAACTTTGGTAAGGTCTATTCCCGGGATATGGCCTATGCCGCAGCCCGTTATACGGAGGCGAAACTGGACAGCTTTGCAACCGAAATTTTTAAGGACATCGACTGCGACACCGTGGACATGGTGGATAACTACGATGCCACCATGAAAGAGCCGGCGCTGCTGCCCACCACATTCCCCAATGTGCTGGTTTCGGCTAATCAAGGTATTGCCGTTGGCATGGCATCGAATATCTGCTCTTTTAATTTGAAGGAGATCTGTGACACCACCATTGCTTTGATGGACAATCCTGACCATGACATTTTGGAGACTTTGCCCGGCCCGGATTTCTCCACCGGTGCAGAGCTTCTGTATGATGATGCCACCACCAGGGAAATCTATTCCACAGGCCGTGGCAGCTTTAAGCTCCGTGCCAAGTGGCGGTATGTCAAAGAAGGGAATATGATCGAAATCTACGAAATTCCCTATTCCACCGCCACGGAAGTCATTATGGACAAGGTGGCAGAGCTGATCAAAAACGGCAAGATCAAAGAGATCAACGATATGCGTGATGAGACGGACTTGGGTGGTTTGAAACTGACCATTGATCTCAAGCGTGGCGTTGATCCGGAAAAGCTGATGCAGAAGCTGTACCGGCTGACGCCCTTGCAGGACAGCTTCCCCTGTAATTTCAATATCCTTATTGCCGGAATGCCCAGAGTTATGGGCGTGGGCGAGATTTTGGAGGAGTGGACGGCTTGGCGTATGGAATGTGTCCGCCGTCGGATCTATTTCCAAATTCAAAAGAAAGAAGACCGTCTGCATTTGCTCAAGGGCTTGGAGCGAATCTTGCTGGATATTGACAAGGCCATTGCCATCATTCGGGAAACCGAGATGGAAAGCGAAGTCGTTCCCAACTTGATGATCGGCTTCGGCATTGACGAAGTGCAGGCCAATTATGTGGCGGAGATCAAGCTGCGTAATATCAATAAGGAATATATTCTCAAGCAGACCAGAGCAACCTCCGATTTGGAGAAGGAAATTGCCGAACTGCGGGACATTCTGGGAAGCAATCGGAAGATCCAGAATGTGATCAAGAAGGAACTGAAAACAGTTTCTGAAAAGTTTGGTCAGCCCAGAAAGACAGAGATCATCTACAACATTGATGAGATCCAGCCGGAGACAGAGGAAGAGGAAATCCCCGACTATCCGGTGACTGTGTTTATCTCCAAAGAAGGCTACCTTAAGAAGATCACTGCGCAGTCTTTGCGTATGAGCGGCGAACAGAAGTTTAAAGAAGGAGACAGTCTGCTTAAGACCGTTGAGACGAGCAACCGGGCAGAACTTCTGGTGTTCACCGACAAATTCCAGTGCTATAAAACCCGTCTTTCCGACTTTGATGACTCCAAAGCATCGCTGTTGGGCGATTATCTGCCCCAGAAGCTGGGCATGGAGGCAGGGGAGAGTGTGGCACAGGTCATTTTCCCGGGAGACTACAAGGGCTTTATGATGTTCTTCTTTGAAAATGGTAAGGCAGCAAAAGTACCCCTGTCTGCTTACGAAACTAAGACCAACCGGAAAAAACTCACCGGTGCTTATTGCGATAAGAGCCCCCTAAAGGCAGCCATGTCTCTGGATGTGGATGAGCAGGTGGCAGTGTTTACAAGCGATGGCCGCTGCGTCATCTTCTCCACAGCACAATTGCTGCCCAAAACAACACGAAATACCCAAGGTGTTTCGGTGGTCAGCCTGAAGAAGAAGGCTACTGTCACTGAAGCTGTGTTGGTAGGGCAAAGCGGCATTGTCAATCAAAGCCGCTACCGCTCTAGAACCATACCCTCCGCAGGCGCCATTTTGAAGGAAGAAGATTCTCAGGATAAACAAATTCAATTTGAGGTTTAAGGAGCTTTCACAATGAAGAAGTTATGGGATCGCTTTGGCTGGTTTGTGCTGACCGTGCTGGGCAGTACGGCCTTTGGTTTGAGTTTTGCTGTATTTCTGGCCCCTAACGGCATGAATGGAGGCGGCATTTCCGGCTTGGCGCAGTCGCTATTGATGCTGATCTTTGGACCCGAGACGGCTGAAAAGCACACCGGTATGCTGACGATCCTGATTAACTTACCGCTGTTTGCCATTGGCGGCTTGAAAATTGGCAAACGGTTCTTCTTTGGCTCTCTGGTAGGCCTTGCCGTCAGTTCGATGATCATGGACTATTTCCCGGTGGACATGATCCCGGCAATTACAAATCCGCTGCTGGCGGCCGTTTATGGCGGTGTGATCTCGGGTATCGGCTTGGGCTTTGTATTTATCAGCGGAACATCCACAGGCGGTAGCGATATTGTGGTGCGGCTGGTGAAGCTGCGAGCCAAGAATATGCCGATCGGACAGATCGCCATGATATTTGACCTGATTGTGGTGCTGTTGACCGGTGTTGCTTTTGGTGATGTTGAAAATGCACTGTATACCGGTATTACCGTATTTCTTTGCGATAAAATGATCGATGCAGTTGCCTATGGCTTTGACTATTCTAAGGTGGCGCTGATCATTAGCAAGGAGTATGAAAAGCTGCCAGCCATCATTGATGCCAAGTTGGGAAGAGGTTCCACTTTTTTGTATAGCCAGGGGACTTATAGCCTGACCGACAGTAAGGTGGTACTGGTGGCGGTCAAACGACAGCAGATCAATGATTTAAAGGAGCTGGTGGTTGAAGTCGATCCCAATGCGTTTGTAATTTTGCAGGAAGCCCACCAGGTGCTGGGCGACGGCTTTGCAAAGCACACAAAAGATTCCCTATAACCACTTTGGGGCGGCACTTGCCGCCCCAAAAATTTTATTGAAAAGAAGCGAAAAAAGGGCTTGACTTTTCTGGAAAAGCTGTTATAATATATCATGTTCCTGCGGGTGTAGCTCATCCGGTAGAGCGCCACCTTGCCAAGGTGGAGGTAGCGAGTTCGAGCCTCGTCACCCGCTCCATAAAAAGAAAAGCAGATGCGAGAGCATCTGCTTTTCTTTTTGTCTGAAGGTACAGGCTCGAACATCTAAATACGACGCGAATGAGCGTTGCTGGCGGCTGTTTGAAGCCGCTACACAATGATTTTGTTCCCTCTTAGGAACGAAATGTAAAAGAGCATCGTCATCAAATGATTGAAAACCGGAAGCTGTATTTTGCAGCTTCCGGTTTTTTTATACGATTTTCTTTCCGTCCAGCACGGCTTCAATCAGCTTGTCGCCGTCGTAGCGCAGTTTAAGCAAAAAGAAGGGAGCATCCTTCCACAGCAGATCAAGGAAAATTTTGTCACCCTCCCATTTAGGCAGGCTGTCGATAAAGTCCCGGCTGACCCACTTTAGCTCGCCTTCGTTACAGTCAACAAGATCTCCATCAAAGCCGTCGGCAGTGAACAGGTACATAAATTCGCCTTCCCACTGGCCGGTGGTCAGGAATGTGACAACACCCCGACATTTCCAGGAGGTAAGTGTCAGACCGGTCTCTTCTTTGGCTTCCCGAAGCAGGCATTCGTCCGGGGTTTCCTCACCTTCAAATTTGCCGCCGATGCCCACCCACTTATCTTTGTTTAAATCATTTTGTTTTTTTATCCGATGGAGCATCAAAACCTCATCGCCTTTGGTGATATAGCAAAGTGTCGTGTTGACCATGATTATCCTTTCTGCATCAGCCGGATGGCAAGATGGCGGTTGTGAATATCAATCATATTGGCACCCTCTGCCCGTTCTCCATCCAGAGTCCATATCATTTCAGGGTCAGCGGTGACACGGATGTGGGAAGAGGAGCGGAAAGTGATCATTTGGCAGTCATAGCGTTTGCTTTGCAGCGCTTGAATGCACTCTGTGATCTCACCCATTTTTCGGGGGGAGCGAACCAACAAAATTTCAAACTTGCCATCGCACATATCCACTTGACTGGGATCCAAAGTCAGAATACCACCTACGCTGGTGGAATTGCTGATGGAGCCAAAAATAAAGTCATCTTCAATGACCTCGTCGTCCAGTTCCATTTTAACATGAAGGGAGCGGATCTGTGAGATGTCCTTAATGCCTTCCAGAATGTAAGCAGTGTGCCCCAAGGTGTTTTTAAAGCTTTGAGGGGTGGCATAGCTTGTGCGGGTAAATGCACCAAAGGAGGCGACATAGCTAAAATAGCGATCACCAAATTGGCCAATGTCATAGGACACCGGGTGCCCTTCGATAATCTCCTGTACGGCATCCATAGGCTCTGTGGGCAGGTTTAGGCTGGCGGCAAAGTCGTTGGTGGAACCGGCGGGAATATAACCGATAGGAGTAGGCACACCGCATTGGATCAGACCATTGATGGTTTCGTTAAAAGTACCATCGCCGCCGCAGCAGACCACCAGATCCATCCATGGTGCGTTCCGTTTTACCACCGGTATGGCATCGCCGGGGCCGGCGGTGATGTAGGTGGTTACAGAATAACCTGCCCGACAGAATTCTTCTAAAATATCCGACAGATACCGTTTCGCTTTGCGCATTCCGGCGTTGGGGTTCATTACAAAGAGCATTCTCTTCATGATTTGACACACCTCATATAAGATACTCTTCTAATTATACCATAAAAGCCCATAATGGGCAAGAGAAGGAAGGATTATTTTATAAAAAATTAAAAGATGATCCGCTGTTGGAGCTCCAACAGCGGATAAATCTTATATTTCCTTATACATGGCACAGGCATCGTCCTTACGGACAGTCTCTGCCACCACCAAGACTTCCACGGCCACCGTTCGGGGGCCCATGGTGATCTCGATTTTGTCGCCCACCTTTACATCATAGCTTGCTTTGACTACACGGCCATTGACGCTGATGCGGCCATTGTCGCAGGCTTCATTGGCAATGGTGCGGCGCTTGATCAGGCGGGAGACTTTCAGGTACTTGTCAAGACGCATTACTTAGCGACAGCGTCCTTCAGAGTCTTGCTGGCCTTGAAAGAAACGGAAGTAGAAGCAGCGATCTCGATGACTTCCTTGGTCTTGGGGTTGCGGCCGGTACGGGCAGCACGGGTCTTGGTCTCGAAAATGCCAAAGCCAGCCAGGGAAACACGGTTTCCGGCAACCAGATCTGCGGTGATGGTCTCCAGAGTGGAGTTCACAATACGCTCAGCGTCCTTCTTGGTGATCTCGTTCTTTTCAGCAACAGTAGCGATCAGTTCGTTCTTGGTCATGGTAAAAACCTCTTTCTTTTATAATTTTAAAATTTTTGCTAATTTATCACCCTTGGGCAGCAGTAAGCAGTCCTCGTGTGTAATTGCCTTGAGTTTGACAGCGGCTACAAAGTAAACCGCTGCGCCCACCGTGATCGGCAGCGCGCACAGTAGCAACGGGCTACTGAATGTTCCACCCACCATTTCCATGACCCAGTGACAGCCATAGACAAAAATGCCCATGATGACAGCGGACAGGAAGGCCTTTCCCATATTGCGCATAATGGCAGGTGTGTTGGGGATGCATTTACGCATGGTGATCAAGTTCAGTGCTGTGATGGAAGCATAGCACAAAAAGGAACCGATGGGTGTGCCGTAAATGCCAATGTGGGGATTGCGTGTCAGAATAAACACTGCGGCCAGTTTTAAAATGCCGCCGATAAACATATTTACCACCGGCAAATTGGCGTGGCCATGGGCTTGCATGATGGCATTTGTAAGCAATACAACAGAATTGAAGACGATACAAACGCCCAAAACTGCCATCAGATTTGAAGCAAGATCCAGCTTCTCAGCGCTGTATCCACCCAGCAAAGCCATGATGGGGCCGGAGAGAATGACCAATCCCACTGCACAGGGCATACAGATCAGACCGGTGATCCGTGCGGCAGATTCAGCGGTAGCACGGGCACCACGGCTGTTGTGCAAAGTCAGGTGGGAGGTAATGGCAGGGATGATGCTGATGGTGATCGGCGCAATAAATGCCACAGGTAGATTATACACTGTTTGTGTCATGTTGTAAATCCCTTTTAGGTTTGCAGCCACCTTATTTTGTAAATCTTCCAGAGAAATTCCGGGATTTTTTTCCAAAACCTGCGCTTGAAGCAGCTTGACCAAGGGAGAATCATAGGTTCCTTGGGTCAATAGGGCGGTAATGTTGTCCATATAGATGCCTGTTTCCAGCACGGTCAGCAGCTGCAAGCCGGCAGCGCCGATGGTGATGGGGATCGCAATGGACAGAAGCTGCTTGGCGGTGGCTTTGTACCCAAGGGCAATATCCGTGCTTTCGGGTAGCTGGCGATAGCCCTTGCCAAAACAGAACAGAAGATAAAGAACAGATGCAACGCAGCTGATGGTAACGCCAAGAATTGCAGCACCGGCAGCCTGAGGGATGTTTCCGCTCTGTTTCATCACAAACAGAGCAAGCCCAATACCTATCACCAGCTTGACGATGGCTTCCAGCACCTGCGAAGCGGAGGTGGGGATCATATTACCTTGTCCCTGAAAGAAGCCACGGTAAGCGCTCATCATGCAGATCAGCAGTACGCAGGGGCCTAAGCAGGCTATGGCATAATAAGCATCCGGCTGACCTTGCAGCTGCGCCAGCTGCTTACAGCAAAGGGTCATAAACAGGGTGCCCACCATGCCCAAACTTAGGAACAGGCCTCGGGCAGTGTGGTAAATGCGGCGAACCTGATTGCTGTGCCCCAGGGAGCTGGCCTGAGAGATCATACGGCTCATGGCTACGGGAAGACCGGCGGTAGAAATCAGGAGCAGAAGGTTGTAAATTTCATAAGCGGTGTTGAAATAGCCGAAGCCTTCATCGCCGATGATCTGCTTGAGAGGAATTTTATAAAGTGCACCGATGATCTTCACAATGGCGGTGGCAGCGGCCAAAAGGGCGGTGCCGTGAAGAAAGGATTGCTTTTTAGGAGCGTCAGACATGAAATCTCTCCTTTTAAGCCTTGCTGTCATCAAACAGCGTAGGAATAGCATATTCTGTCAGCTCCTGCACCACTTCTTTCAGATCAATGGTGGGGAATTGACCATTTTGATAAAGAATTTTACCCCGAACCATGGTCATGGCTACATCGCCGCCTTTAACGCTGTACACAAGGGCATTGAGCACATTGTGGCAGGGCATCAGGTGAGGTGCAGAGAAGTCAATGAGAGCAATATCGGCATCCATGCCTACCTTCAGCATACCGCATTCGCTGGCCCGGTTTTGTGCACGAGCACCGCAGAAGGTAGCCAGCATTAGTGCGGCGGGGGCAGGAAGGGCATCGGCCTTGCCGATGGCAGCCCGGGTTTGCAGAGCAGCAGTGCGCAGCACTTCAAACATATCCAAATTGCCTGCGTCCATGGCGCTGCCGGTGCCCAGCACCACATTCATACCTGCTTTCACGCAGCCAAGAATGTCCGTGGCAGGCTCGCCTGCTTTGCTGGCAGCGATGGGGGTGCAGACTGCGCTGATCTTTCGCTTGCCCAACAGCTGCTTGTCTTCTTCCGTCAAGCTGACACAGCCAACAGCGGCAGTAGGTACGCTAAACAGATGGTGACAGTTGAGCAGTTCAGCCTGGGTAAGGCCTGTACGATCAAGACAGGACTCCGCTTCACTGCCGGTTTCGGCCAGATGGAGCTGCATCCCAATTCCAACCTCCTGGGCATAGGAGGATAGTGCCTCCCACAGGTGATAATTACTGGTGTATTCGCTGTGGATTCCGGCATCGATTTTGATACGGCCTTGGTCATAACCGTTCCATTTTTCGACGATGCGAACGAGCTCCTGGCACTGTTCATCGGTCTCAAAATCGAATTCTTCGTTTTCATCAATGTAACGATAGGAAGAAAGGGCGATGTTTGCTTTCATGCCGGTTTCTGCCACGGCCTCAGCGGTTGCGGCAGGGTAGTAGTACAGATCGGACACGGAGGTCACACCAAAACGCAGACACTCTGCAATGGCCAGCTTTACCGCTGCCTTTGCAGCTCGTGAATCCATTTTATCTTCCTTATGCAGTTGCTGCTCCAAGGCTTCTTCCCGGCTTAAGTCGTCCAGCAGAGAGCGCAGGGCGGTGGTAGCAAGCTGGGTGTGGCAGTTGATGAGGCCGGGAATGGCCACCATGCCTGTACCGTCAATGATGGTGGCAGGTTTTTCCTGAGGAGCAGTTTTGGAGATGGAGATGATCTTCCCGTTTTCAATGCCAATGTAAGCACCGAAGATCACTTCCATCTTTTCGTTCATGGTCACAGCTGTGACGCCGGAAATTAAAATATCCAATTAAATCCCTTCTTTCTCCAGCATTTCCCGTTTCTTCTCCATTACCATGGGCAGGTTTTCAATGTATTGTTCCGGGAATTTTGGATTGGGGAAGCGCACAAGGCTGCCATCAGGCAAGTTTAGCTTGCTGATGCTGCCACCGCCACAGGAGACGATGGTGTGCACTTCTTCCATCATATAAATATTGTACAGGCAGTCTAAGCCGTCTCTGCTCCAGCCCACATTTTCAAAACTGCCGGACATATACTTCTGCCGATACAGATAGTAGGGCTTGTAGCCAAGGCTGCGGAGTGTTTCACTGGCATAGGACACCATTTGAGTGACCACCTGGGCACTGGGCAGATTTTCCCGATGCTGGAACAGGTCTGCATCCTTTTTCAGTGCAAGTGTATGCACGGTGATGTTGGCAGGGGATAATGCTGCCACCGTATCCAGAGAATGCTTGAAGCCCTGAAAATCGTCTCCGGGCAGGCCGGCGATCAAGTCCATGTTGATGGCTTTAAACCCTGCACCCTCCGCTTCTTTGTAAGCCCGAAGCACATCGGCGGCGGTGTGAGGACGGGCGCTGGCACGCAGCACGCTGTCAATCATGGTCTGAGGATTGATGCTCATGCGGTCAGCACCACCTTGAGCGATCACACGAAGTTTTTCGGCATCCAGTGTGTCGGGACGGCCACCTTCCACTGTAAACTCGATCAATCGTGACAGGTCAAAGGATTCCCGAATGGTGTCCAGCAGCAGCTTCATTTGCTGGTTGGACAGGGTGGTAGGGGTGCCGCCGCCTATATAAATGGTACGCACAGTCCGCCCTGTTTTTGCAAGCAGATCTGCTGTCAGGCGAATTTCCTGCAACAGAGCTTCCAGATAGGGGGCGATCAGCTCTGTTCGCTTGCCAACAGTGCGGCTGACGAAGCTACAATAAGCACAGCGAGTGGGGCAGAAGGGGATTCCAACATATAGCGATACATCCTTCTTGCTTAGAAGGGAGGCTGCCTTGGCGGTGGATTGAGAGCAGTCCAAAGCCAGCTTGCGCCGATCGGAAGTTACATAGTAAACATCCTTTAGAAGATGATCGGCATCCTTCAAAGAGCGGCCTTCCAGCAGGCATTTGGTCGTGATTTTTGTGGGACGGACCCCGGCCAAGGCGCCCCAGGGGGGCGTAACAGGCAAAAGCTGTTTTGCGGCTAGATAATAGCTTTGCTGCAGGGCACGACGGCGAGAGCGCACTGTTTCATCTGCCGCCTTAATCCGGCGACAGCCGGTGGCGGTTTTGCCGTCAATGGTGATTTTTGCAGTGGCGGTCAGCCAGGTTTTTCCTCGGTGGAGGGTGGAAATGGCGTTGCCATCCATATGGTCGGGGAACAGGGACAGCTGCAGCTGTTCCACCGCATATAGGTCATCATGACCCTGTAATGTCAGTTTCATAGTAATTCCTCATCGGAAATAGAAATTGTGCTTTTTCTCGTAGGCAATGGTAGAAGCGGCACCGTGGCCGGGGAAAACACGCAGATGGTCAGGCAACTCCTTCAAACTGCGTAAAGATGCACTCATTTGCCGGGCATCACCGCCAGGAAAGTCTGTCCGGCCGCAGGAACCGGCAAAGAGGGTATCACCGCTGAAAAGCGCATCCTCTTCGATCAGACAAACAGAACCTGGGGTGTGACCGGGGGTGTGCAGCACTGTGAAATCAAGATCTGCAACCGTCAGTTGCCCCTCTGCAGGGTAAAAGTCAGTATAATACAGCGACCCTGCGGTCATCTGGGGCGGCATAGTCAGCTCTTCCGGTCGAAGGTACACGGGGCAACCGAAGGTTGCGGCCAAGTCACGGACAGCACCCACATGATCAAAGTGCCCGTGGGTCAGCAAAATAGCATCGCATTCCAAGTCCATACCGGTGAGATGGTCTTCAATGAGGAAAGCATCATAGCCCGGGTCGATAACGACACATTTTTTGCTGTGATCTGTGTAAACGATATAACAATTTGTTTCGTAGTCTCCCAAAGGGAGTGTAAAAATCCTCAGCATAAGATCACCTTTAACGGCGAGGTGTATCCATCAGCGTATCGGTGTCCAAAATCAAAGTGACCGGGCCGTCGTTGACAGAGGCAACTTTCATATCTGCACCGAACTGACCATGCTGAGGAGGATAGCCCAACTCCTCACAAATGGACAGGAATTTTTCGTACAGTTCATTGCCCAAATCAGGGCCGGCGGCATCTGTGAAGCTGGGACGGCGGCCTTTGCGGCAGTTGCCGTAGAGCGTGAACTGGCTGACAACCAGCACTTGGCCGCCGACGGATTCCAGTCCTAAATTCATTTTGCCATTCTCATCCTCAAAAATGCGCAATCCAAGCATTTTTTCGGCCAGATAACGACATTCCTTTTCGGTATCGTTGGGGCCAACGCCCAGAAGGATCAAAAAACCTTTGCCGATCTGTCCGACGATCTCACCGTCGATGGTGACAGATGCGGAATTTACACGGGTCAATATTGCACGCATGATGATACTCCTTTAGTTTTGTCCTCTCCTTGATCCGACCACATCCCGAATGTTCAAAAGCTTTGTGCGAATTTCTTCCAACTCCTGCACATTGCATACTTCAAAGCGGACGGTAAACACACTCTTTCCGCCGGGCAGGTCTTTGCCGTTGAGCTCTCTGAGCTTTACACGGGAGGTGGACATGACTGTCGCCACATCCAGCAGCAAGCCATCTCTGGAAATGCAATCCAGCTCCAGCGTGGTTTCAAAGGGCTGGTTTTCCTGATTGGCCCAGCGGCATCGCACCCAACGGGCAGCCTGAGGCTGCTCATGGCGGTGGGCGGCATTGGGACAGTCCGCCCGGTGGATAGAAACGCCAAATCCCTTGGTGATAAAACCGGCAATGGCATCACCGGGAACAGGGGTGCAGCACTTGGCGAACTTGATCATACACGAGTCAATATCCTCAACGATCACACCGTTGACTGCATGACGGTCAGGGCCTTCGCTGGGCTTTGCAACAGGCAAATATCCTTTTTCACTGGCCTGGACCTTCAGCGCACGATTGATTTCATCTCGAATACGGCCAACAGCTTTCAGTGCGGTCAGACCGCCGTAGCCAATGGCGGCGTACATATCCTCCCAGTTGTCGAAGCTCAGCTTTTTCAGCAGCTGTGGGCTGACTTCCGGGTCAATGGTAATGGAAAGGGGAAGACCCACCCGGCGCATTTCGGACTCAAAAGAGGAGCGGCCATGTGCCACATTTTCTTCCCGCTTTTCCTTTTTGAACCACTGCTTGATTTTGGTGCGGGCCTGGTTGGATTTGCAAATGTTCAGCCAGTCACGGCTGGGGCCTTTGGCAGTTTTGGAGGTCAGCACTTCCACAATGTCGCCATTGGCCAAAGGCATATCGATGTTGCAGATACGATTGTTGACTTTCGCACCGATCATGGCATTGCCGACACCGGAATGGATGGCATAGGCAAAGTCGATGGGGGTCGATCCGGCAGGCAGGGAGACAATACGTCCCTTGGGGGTGAAGACAAATACCTCGTCATCAAACATATCGATTTTCAGAGACTCGATGTACTCGTCTGCGTCGGAGTCCTGCTGGCTTTCCAGCAAGCGGCGTACCCACTCAAAATCTTTTTCGGAACCGGCACCGGTTTTTTGCTTATACTTCCAGTGGGCAGCAATGCCGTATTCTGCAGTTTCGTGCATTTCCCAGGTGCGGATCTGTACTTCAAAGGGAATACCTTGTTTGCCGATGACGGTGGTATGCAGACTTTGGTACATATTGGGCTTAGGGGTGGAGATATAGTCTTTGAACCGGCCGGGAACCAGATTGAACAGGTCGTGGACATGACCCAGAACATTATAGCAGTCGGGAATGGAGTCCACAATGACCCGGAAAGCATATAGGTCGAACAGCTCATCAATGCGCTTGTTCTGGGTCTGCATTTTCCGGTAGATCGAATAAACATGTTTAATACGACCATAAACGGTGCATTGAATACCCACAGAGGACAGTCGCTCGGAAATCTTCGACTGAATGGTATTCATAAAGGCCTCATCCTGCTCTTTATGGGCACTGAGATACTCCATAATGGAGTTATAGTCCTCCGGTACCAGGTAACGCAGGGCGATGTCTTCCAATTCCCACTTGACCTTTTGCATACCAAGACGGTGAGCCAGGGGAGCGTAAACATCCATAGTTTCACGGCACTTAGAGATCTGCTTGGCAGGAGTCTGATACTGCATGGTGCGCATATTGTGCAGCCGGTCGGCAATTTTGATGAGCACCACACGGATGTCCTTGGACATGGCCATGAACATTTTGCGCAGATTTTCCATCTGCGCCTGCTCCGTGGAGGAGAAGTTGGCTCGGGTCAGCTTGGTAACGCCTTCCACAAGCTCTGCGACCGTTTCACCAAAATACTTGGAAATATCGTCGTGGGAGGCATCTGTATCTTCAATGCAGTCGTGGAGCAGAGCTGCCAGAACAGCATCGGTGTCCAGTCCCAGTTCGGCCACGATCGCAGCAACCGCCAGGGGATGGATGATATAGGGAGAGCCGTCTTTCCGCTTTTGATTTTTGTGTTTGTCATTGGCGTAGGCGATGGCTTGCTCAATGATGGGCAAATCTTCACCGCAGGGGCGGGTCTGAAGAACGGACATCAAAGCATCATAATGAAATTCATAACTTTCCATTTACACACGCTCCTTTGCTTGCAGCAGCTTTTGCATGGTTTTGCTTGCTTGCAGGTCTGCCTTTTTCTCCGTGGCAGACAGGTGGATCAGAAGATATTTGCTGGCTCGCTGAAGATGCAGAAGCTCCACATCAGCAAAAATATCAATACAGGTCAGCATTTTTTCGAGGCTAAGGGAAATGTTCGCTTTGCGAACGATTTTTCGGCACAGACAGTCTGGAGTTTCCTGAATGGTATCGCTGCCACAAGATGCCAAGTAGCGCCACACGGCACCCAGAGTTGCCCGGTCAGGCAGAAGCATATCAGCCTCTTGAGAAGTGATGGTGTCAGCGGTCAGCTTCCGATAATTGCAGATTTGGCAGGAGCAGTCACATTTACAGCTGGGGCGAATGTCCTGAATGTTCAGCTGCACAGACTGTTCCCCACGGAATTCGTTGATCTGAGGAATAAAGGCCACATCCACCATATCCCCCTGGGCAATGGATGCACTCTGAGGAGTCAGGCCGAAGCCAATGGCGTTGAGACTGTGATGCCCCTGGCGCAGCCGCAGCCGAATGTGGCGGCCATTGCCAACCGAAGAAATACGCTCAACGGTAAGGTTTTCCATCACAAGCACAGGCTTGGGACAGCCGTTGCCGCAGGGCTCCAAAGCCGATAGGGCTTCGATGCTCCGCAGAGTCAGAAGCTCCGGGGTCACGGTGCAGTCTGCATCCAGCACTGTCCTGGGGCCACAGGAAGCATAGTATTCGCCGGCCATGGCACAAACAGCCTGCCGGAAAGCATCGATTTGATCTTTGTGGATAGTAAAGCCTGCGGCTAGCTCGTGACCGCCGTAGCTTTCCAGCAGGGGAGAGAGGGCAGTCAGTGCCCCAAAAAGGTTAAAACCGCCATAACTGCGTGAACTGGCTTTGCCATGTTCACCGTCCAGGCAAATGAGGAAGGTGGGACAGCAATATTCTTCAGCAATGCGGCTTGCGACAATGCCCACCACGCCCTGATGCCACCGTTCATCGGCAAGGACAATGGCCTCGGGCAGTTTTCCCTGAGGCAGTTTTTCCACCGCCTGCTGGAAGATTTCGGATTCCACTGCCTGCCGCTGACGGTTTAATTCACAAAGACCCTGTGCCAGAGCCTTTGCCTCAGCCTTGTCCTGGGTCAGAAACAGGTCAATGGCCAGATCGATCTGACCGATGCGGCCTGCGGCATTGATTCGGGGGGCCAACATAAAACCAATGGAAGATGCATTGATATTGTCGGTGGTGCAGTTACACTCCGCCATCAAGGCGGCGATGCCCGGGCGAGGTGCATTTCTCAGCGCCTTCAAGCCCCGGCTGACGAATACCCGATTTTCCCCGACCAGAGGCATGACATCGGCGACAGTGCCTAGGCAGACCATGTCTGCATATTCGTTTAGAGTCTGCTCTTGATTACCGCTGAGTGCGGCAGCCAATTTGAAAGCAACACCAACACCGGATAAGTTTTTGTGGGGGTAGCCTCCATCGGGCCGGTGGGGGTTGACCACGGCCACTGCTTCCGGTAAAGTGTCCTTGCACTCGTGGTGGTCTGTGATGACCAGATCAATGCCCAGTGCTTTGCACAGGCGTGCTTCTTCCACGGCGGTAATTCCACAGTCAACGGTGATGATGAGCCGAACGCCTTCTGCATGAAGCTGATGGATGGCAATGGGGTTTAAACCGTAGCCTTCTTCCAAACGGCCGGGGATATAGCTGACACAGTCAGCACCCTGACTTCTCAGATAATGGGTCAGAAGACAGGTAGAAGTGATGCCGTCCACATCATAGTCACCAAAGACAGCAATTTTTTCATTTCTGGACAAAGCGAGGCGGACCCGACCAACGGCCAGGTCCATGTCTGTCATTTTGAAAGGGTCTGGCAGAGAGACATCACAGCCTAAGTAGTTTTTGGCATCTGCAGGGGTATCCAGGCCACGGGCAGCCAGCACCATGGCGGTCAGAGGGGCGTATCCGCCGGTAACCAGGGCGTTTACTGATCCCATTTTTGGGGTTCGTACATTCCATACTCCGTATTTCAAGCAACACACATCCATTTTAATTTCATTTTATCCTTATTATAGCAAAGAAAAACCCGTTGCACAATAGGCAGAATTGAAAATAAAAGAGAAAAATGTAGATCCTGAAAGGAAAAAATATTGCTGCCTGACGGGTGCTTTCCGGAAATGCAAATAAACCGAATTATAGGCTTGCATTTTTCAAAAAGTGTGTTAAAATAAGAAATAATGCGAAAAAATCATAAAAACCCAGGAGGACCCTATGAATACTGGAGCAAAGTATTATATCGTAGAGGCATCTGCTCTGCCGGAGATTTTTCTGAAGGTTGTGGAGGCAAAGCGACTGCTGGCTACCGGCGAAGCAGCCACTGTCAATGAGGCAACAAAGATGATGGATATTAGCCGCAGCGCATTCTATAAATATAGAGATGCGGTACAGCCCTTCCGGGATATGAGCAACAGCCGGATCATTACATTCCAGTTCCTGCTGCGGGATGAGCCCGGTGCACTGTCTTCTATTTTGCGTACATTCAGTGAGAATTCCATGAATCTGCTGACGGTCAATTCGATTACGCCTTCCAATGGCTGTGCTGTGGTGACCATTGCGGCAGAGTCTGTTCAGTCCAGTATTCCTGTGGATGATATGCTGGGGATGCTGTCTCAGACCCCCGGCGTGATCAAGGCAGAGGTCTTGGCTGCCGGTTGATGTATCCTGTTAAGAGCCGCTTTTTAGCGGCTCTTTTTCGTCACACTTCTTGCCCTTTTGCCATAGGATGGGGCGGAGGTGAAAAAGAATGCTCATCGTTCAAAAATACGGAGGGACCTCGGTGGCGGATGCCGATTGTATTCGCAATGCGGCGAAACGAATAGCCGATGCGGCAGGTCAGGGTCATCAGGTGGTGGCGGTGGTGTCAGCTCAAGGGGATTTGACAGACCGGCTGCTGGAGAAAATTGGTGCCATCACGGCAAACCCCAGCCTCAGAGAGTCGGATGCCTGCGTATCGGCCGGAGAACAGATCTCAGCAGCACTGGTCGCCATGGCTGTAGAGGAGCTGGGATGTGGAGCGGTCAGCTTAACAGGCTGGCAGGCAGGCTTGGTGACGGACACCCAGTATGGCGGTGCCCGTATTCGCTTTTTACAGGGAGATCGCATCCGGCAGGAGCTGGGAAGGGGGAAGGTCGTGGTCGTGGCCGGTTTTCAGGGGGTCGATCGCCGGGAAAACATCACAACTCTGGGCCGTGGCGGATCGGATACCACAGCAGTGGCCCTGGCTGCTATGCTCAATGCAGACCGATGCCTGATCTATACGGATGTGGACGGAGTCTATGACAAAGACCCCAGACAATACGCAGATGCAGTCAAATACCAACATATTCGCTACGATGATATGCTTGCACTGTGTAACCAAGGAGCGCAGGTGCTCCACGACAGAAGTGTAGAACTGGCAAAGCAGTGCGGTATTCGTCTTGAGGTGTGCTCTGCTTTTTCTGATGAACCGGGGACCATTGTAGGCGATTTGGAATAATTCCTGCATTTAGAGCGTAAAATATTTCCGGAAGGGAAGAAAAAATAAATATTTTCTCCAAAAATATACTTGACATTTAGAGAAACCTGTGCTAAAATCAGCAGGTAATAAAGAAGGCTAAACATCCGCCTCACCGTAAGCCAAAGGCAAAACGGTCAATATTCCTTTCTTCCCGATGTGGGGGAAAACTGTGGAATGGTCAGCGGATGCTTTGGCATCCGCATTTTTTGTTGTTAATTTGGAGGTGTTTCCTATCGCAAAGTTAGAACATCAGCTCAATGAGGAGATCCGTGAAAAGGAACTGCGCCTGATCGGTGCCGACGGTGCTCAGTTGGGCATTGTATCTGCGGACGAGGCTAATCGTTTGGCCGAAGAAGCCGGCATGGATCTGGTGATGATTTCCCCCAATGCTACGCCCCCTGTCTGTAAGATCATGGACTATTCTAAGTACTGCTTCGATCAGAAGAAGCGGGAAAAGGAAGCCAAGAAGAACCAGAAGGTGGTTGAGATCAAGGAGATCCGCATGAGCCCCAGCATCGACACCAATGACCTTAATACCAAGGTGAAGGCTGCTCAGAAATTTCTGGCAGACGGAAACCGTGTCAAGGTCAGCGTCCGCTTCCGTGGTCGTGAGATGGCACACACCAATCTCGGTGAGAAGCTGCTGATGGACTTTGCTGATGCCTGCGCCGAAACCGCAACCATGGAGAAAAATCCCAAGCTGGATGGCCGCTTCATGGCAATGTTTTTGACCCCCAAAAATAGCAAGTAAATCACTACAC
>CAYROJ010000022.1:0-16681 GCA_964425865.1 uncultured Oscillospiraceae bacterium
GAACTCAATCGCCTTTTTCTATTCTTTTAGTCTCACATCAATTGTAACGCTACACACAGCTGATCCAGGCTCTTTATAATATTGTTGACAGCCTGTTTGTAGGGCGCTATTCAGACACCGGATTGACGGCACTGTCCATCATCTATCCGGTACAGCTGCTGATGATCGCTCTGGCGGTGGGCACCGGTGTGGGCATCAACACCGTCATGGCAGCCAAGCTGGGCGTTGGCAAAGGCAAAGAAGCCGATGAATATGCCGGTGTGGGTACGCCTCTGGCAGTTGCGTTATGGCTGATTTTTGCGGTGGTGGGCTATTTGATCATGCCTGCCTATGCCCGGATGTCTACGGAGTCGGAGGAAGTGATCCGGGATGTGATCGTCTACGGACGGATTGTGTGTATTCAGCTTCGGCCTGTTTTTGGAAAGCATCTGGACCAAGGTATTGCAGGCCAACGGTGACATGAAAACCCCGATGATCGCCCAAATTTTGGGAGCCATCACCAATATCATCCTGGATCCGCTGCTGATCTTCGGAATGTTCGGCATGCCTCAAATGGGTATCGGCGGTGCAGCTGTGGCAACGGTGGCAGGGCAGGTGGTAGCAGCCATCGTGGTGATGAGAAAAGGATTTCGGAAATCTCCTGCCAAGCAGTACTACCCCGGCCATATCAAGACTATTTTTCGGTTGGGAGTGCCGAATATTTTGATGCAATCGGCCTATACATTCTATATTTTAGGCCTGAATTTAATTTTGGCAACCTTCTCGGATCAGGCGGTGACTGCGCTGGGGATGTACTACAAGTGGCAGACATTCTTTTTTATCCCCTTGGGAGCGATGCAGACCTGTATCGTGCCGGTTATCAGCTATAATTATGCAGCACGCAATGTGGAGCGGTGCAAGAAGACCTTGTGGGCATCGGTGATTTTCGGCTGGATGCTGATGGCTTTGGGGACACTGTGCTTTGTCTCTGTACCCGAGCAGATGCTGCGAGTATTCTCTTCAGATGAACTGGTGGTGGCCATTGGAAAAGTGGGATTCCGGTTTGTGGGAATCAGTTTTTTGCCTCAGGTCACATCCCTGATTTTTCCGGTTTTCTTTCAAGCGGTGGGCAAAAGCCTGAAAAGTTCTCTGCTGACGGTGGTGCGTACCGTTGTCTGCTTTGTGCCGCTGGGCTATCTGTTTTCACGCTGGGGGTTGGACTGGGTTTGGCTGACCTTCCCGGTGACGGAAGTGGTGACAACGGTGGTGGGGCTTTTGTTCTATCAGCAATTCATGACAAGGGAAAAGGCTGTAGCCTAAGCTGAAGGCGTTCTTTTTCCTTGACAAGGAATAGAACCATCCAGTATAATCAACGAAGGCCATATTTTTAAAGTATGGCCTTCGTTATGAAAACAGGGAGAAAGAAAAATGAAAAAACGATTGCTTGCATGGATGCTGCTCTGGTGCCTGCTGCTGACAGCCTGCGCACCCGCCGCACCATCCACTTCCGCACCGCCTACTTCTGTGCCATCTACTTCTGCACCTCCGAGCGATGCATCTATTACCATCCATTATCGCCGTGACGATGATGCATACGGCGAGTGGGGCTTCTGGCTGTGGGTACAGGGCAGTGAGGGAAAACTGTTCGAACTCAACGGCAGTGACTCCTTCGGCGGCACTGCGACCTATCAGCTCACTGATATTGGTGCAAACGCTCTGAACAAGGGCATCGGCATTATCCCTCGCCGTTTGGATGGCTGGACCAAGGACGGCAACGAGGATCGCCTTGTTTCCTTTGCTGACTACACGGCAGACGAAAATGGCTGTTATCATCTTTATATTATTCAGGGAGATCAGAAGATTTATATGGATAAGAATGTTACTGTGGCTGCCACGATCAAGGAAGCCAATTTCACCTCTATGCAGGATGTGGAAGTGAAAACCAATGCCGCCATCACGGAGGCTGCACTCTATGAAGATGGAGCGCTGCTGTGTCAGGTGACAGTGGATGCAAAGAAAAATGCAGCGCTGACGCTGCCCGAAGGCACTTGCGCTGTTTTGGGCAAGTCTTACGAGGTGGAGGTGACCTTTGCAGAGACGGGGAAGACCAGCAAGAGCGCAGTGGCGTTTACAAAGCTGTATTCCAAAGCTGATTTTAATGAGCTTTATTATTACGATGGAGAGCTGGGTGCTACCTACACCAAGGAGGCTACCATATTCCGAGTTTGGTCTCCTGTTTCGACTGCCATCGTACTGAATATTTACGATAAGGGTAATGGCGGCCAGCTGCTGCAGAGCGTGGAAATGAGCCGTGGGGACAAGGGTGTATTCTCTGCCAAGCTGGAAGGTGATTGGGAAGGCAAATACTACACTTATACCGTTACCAATGCATCCCATCCCAATGGCACTGAGATCGTCGATCCGTATGCCAAGAGCGCTGGCCTCAACGGTGTCCGTGGCATGATCGTGGACTTCTCCAAGACCGATCCGGAAGGCTGGGAGAATGTTAGCCCCATCGATTATGATCGAAAGGAACTGGCGGTTTGGGAGACACATGTGGCAGATGTGACTTCCTCCCAGACCTGGGAAGGCAACGAAGATTGGCGTAAGAAGTTCCTGGGCATGATCCAGGAGGGAACGACCTATACCATCGACGGTGTGACCGTTACCACCGGTTTTGACCACATCAAGGAGCTGGGGGTCAATGCGGTGCAGCTGATCCCCATCTTTGATCAGGCCAATGACGAGAAAAATGTCACCTTCAACTGGGGTTACAATCCCTTGAACTATAATGTTCTCGAAGGCGCATATTCCACCGATCCGGAGGATGGCTATGTCCGGATCAAGGAGTTTAAGCAGCTGGTTCAGGCCTTCCATGGTGCAAATATCAACATCATCATGGATGTGGTCTATAACCATGTCAATGCTGCCAGCGGCTCTAACTTCGATGTTCTGATGCCCGGTTACTATTTCCGTTATAACAGCAATGGATCCCTGTCCAATGGCTCCGGCTGCGGCAATGAGACTGCCAGCGACAACCTGATGATGCGCAAGTTCATCATCGACTCTGTCTGCTTCTGGGCAGAAGAGTACAAACTGGGCGGCTTCCGCTTTGACCTGATGGGTCTGCATGACATCCAGACCATGAATGAGTTGGCAGAGGCTTTGCAGAAGATCAACCCCAACATTGCCATCTACGGCGAACCCTGGATGGGCGGTAGCTCCACTCTGAGCAGCAATCAGCAGGCAGTGCAGAGCAATGCACAGAATCTGGTGGGCGTGGGCCAGTTCAACGATCAGATCCGTGATGCACTCATCAAGGGTGGCCTGAACAGCGCTGCCTCCAAGGGCTGGATCACCAATGACACCAAGGCAAACAGCGCTGATGTCAATAAGATCCTGCAGGGTCTGCAGGGCGCGACCAACCGGTATATCACCGACCCCAACCAGACAGTCAACTATGTGACTTGCCATGATAACTACACCCTCTATGATCGCATCAAGGCTGCAGGAATCACCGACGAAGCGACCATCAAAAAGATGGCACTGCTGGCAAACGCCGTGGTCTTGACTTCAAACGGCACTTCCTTTATGCTGGCCGGTGAAGAGTTCCTGCGAACCAAGGGCGGTGAGGACAACTCCTATGAAAGCTCTTATGAAGTCAATGAACTCAATTATGCCCTGAAAGCACAGCATTTGGATCTGTTTGGCTCCTACCAGACACTGGTCAAGTTCAAGACCGAAACTGCAAGCTTGCATCTGGAAAAGGATGAGATGGATGCATACAAGGTTGAATCCGTGGCGGATGGTTCTGCCATCCAGATCACCTTCACCGAGGGTGGCCGTGAATACAAGATCATTCACGCCAACGGCACCATTGCCGATAAGGGCTTCACAGTCGATTTTGCCGACTATGAACTGGTGCTGGATACCATCGGCGGCACGCAGCTGACTGCTTCCACTGCCATCTGCGCTTTCCAGACCATTATCGCCTGCAAGTAAGCATATAAGAAATCCCGGACGAAAGTCCGGGATTTCATCATTTCTGGCAGGATCTTCGGTATTCTGAGGGGGAAAGCTGAGTCATGGACTTAAAGGCGGCGGTAAATTTGCTCTGGGTCTCATAGCCTACCTGGGCGGCAACATCGCCGATGGAACAGTCGGTGGATGCCAGGATCTCCATGGCTTTTTTGATGCGGTATTCCTTCAGATAAGTGGCGATGGGAAGACCGTAGGCTTGCCGGAATTCTCGTTTGAGGGTGGATGCGTCCATGTAAAATTGCCGGGACAGAGCTTCGATGGTATGCCGCTTGCTTAAATCTTCTGTCAGAAGCTGGTGAATGGCCTGAATCTGGGGAGAGGGAGCAGCGGTAGGGTGGGGATCTTCATCGGGGCAGACGACATGGTTCAGTTGCTCCATAAAATGATGCAAAAGCTCCGCAGGTGCAGTGGTGGCAGCACGGTAATAAACCTCTTTGCCTGCCCGACGGCTGACCACAAGACCGCTGGCTTTTAGTTGCTTCAGGTGGTGAGACAGGGCGGGGCTGCTCATATCCATCATGGCAGCCAAATTCACAAGACATTCTTCACAGTGACATATGATCCAAAAGAGTTTCAGCCGGCTGCTGTCTCCCAGCAGACGAAAAAGCTCTGCAATGGTGGAAAAATCCTGTTCTTCCGGCAGGTGGGAAATAATGGCGGCGGTGTTTCCGTGGTGATCGTGAGGCAGAGAAGTGGATTTCATCGTTACATTCCTCCTTTTCCTCATCTTAGCACGCAAAGGGAGGAAATGCAATGATTTTGTTCCAAATGGATAAACTTTTATCCCAAATGGAACTGATGAAATAGGAACGATTGACAAGTGTAAACTTCTTGCTATAATGAAATCATCATTAAATAAATATTTAATCGAAAAGGAGAAACACCATGGTTAAGAAGTATCAGGTAGAAGTGGATTGCGCCAACTGTGCTGCAAAAATGGAGGATGCCTGCGGTAAAATCGAAGGCATTGAGAAAATCAGCATCAATTTTATGACCCAGAAGATGAGTGTAGAATTTGCCGAGGGGCAGGATACCGAAGCCCTGCTGAAAATCATTGTGAAAACCTGCAAAAAGGTTGACCGGGACTTTGAACTGAAAGCCTAAGGGGGCATTGGTGTGACTAAAAAGCAAAAAAAGGTGCTTTTTCGCATCATGCTTTCGGCAGCCCTGCTGGTGGCTTGGCAGTTTGTTCCCGTGGATGGCTGGCTGAAACTCGGGCTGTACATGATCCCATACTTTATCATTGGCTATGATATATTGTGGGATGCAGTTCGAGGTGTGTGGAACCGGCAGCTGTTTGATGAAAATTTCCTCATGGCAGTGGCCACGGTGGGTGCCATCGTGCTGGCGGTGACAAAGACGGGCGATTATCTGGAAGCCATCGCTGTTATGCTTTTTTATCAGCTTGGAGAGCTGTTCCAAAGCTATGCAGTGGGCAAAAGCCGCCGCAGCATCACCAATTTGATGGACATTCGGCCGGATCACGCCAATTTGGAGGTGGACGGCAGACTGGAAGCCGTTGACCCGGAAGAGGTGGAAGTGGGCAGCATCATTGTGGTGCAGCCCGGTGAAAAGGTGCCGCTGGATGGCATTGTGATCGAAGGAAGCTCCAGCATGAATACCTGCGCATTGACAGGGGAAAGTGTTCCCAGAGATGTGGAAGCGGGGGATGAGATCATCAGCGGCTGTATCAATATGGTGGGACTGCTGAAAGTAAGGACCACCAAAGCGTTTGGCGAGTCCACTGTGTCGAAAATTTTGGATCTGGTGGAAAATGCCAGCGCCCGAAAATCCCGGCAGGAGAATTTTATTTCCCGGTTTGCAAAAATCTATACCCCTGCAGTTTGCTATGCAGCGCTGGCGTTGGCGATTTTACCGCCGGTGGTGCGTATGACTGCCCTGAATATGAGCGCCGATTGGGGACAATGGATCTATCGGGCACTGAATTTCTTGGTCATCAGCTGCCCCTGTGCTTTGGTGCTCAGCGTGCCGCTGACCTTCTTTGCAGGCTTGGGCGGTATGAGCAAGGCCGGTGTGCTGGTGAAAGGTTCCAATTATCTGGAGGCGCTGTCCCGTGTGGATACGGTGGTGTTTGACAAGACCGGAACTCTGACCCAGGGCGTATTTCAGGTAACGGGAATCTATCACAACACTGTTGATGCGGAAAAAATCATTGAATATGCAGCCTTGGCTGAAAGCAGCTCTTCTCATCCCATTGCAAAGGGACTGCAAAGTGCCTATGGCAGGGAAGTTGACCGCAGCCATATCGGAGATGTTCAGGAAATCAGCGGTGGCGGTGTGATCGCCATGGTGGATGGGAAGAAAGTGGCGGTCGGCAATGGTCGATTGATGAAACAGCTGCACATTTCCTGCCCCGAGGCGGAAATGGCCGGTACGCTCGTCCATGTGGCAGTGGACGGAGCCTATTGGGGGCAGATCCTTATTTCCGATGTGGAAAAGCCCAATGCCAGGGCAGCCATTAGGCAGCTGAAAAAAGCAGGAGTGAAAAATATTGTCATGCTCACTGGCGATGGCGAGGCAGCAGCTTCTCAGGTGGCAGCGTCCCTCGGCATCGATCGGTATTACAGCCAGCTGCTTCCCGGTGATAAAGTTGAAAAAATGGAAACTCTTCTGGGAACAGGCGGCAAGGTGGCCTTTGTCGGTGACGGTATCAATGATGCGCCGGTGCTTTCCCGGGCAGATGTGGGTATTGCCATGGGTGCCCTTGGTGCAGATGCGGCCATAGAAGCGGCGGATGTAGTGCTGATGGATGACGATCCTCTGAAAATCGCCACTGCCATCGGCCATGCCAGAAGGGCACTGACGATCGTTTATGAAAATATCGTTTTTGCGCTGGCGGTCAAATTTGCCTGCTTGGTGCTGGGTACGCTGGGAATCAGCAATATGTGGTTTGCCATCTTTGCCGATGTGGGCGTAATGGTGCTGGCGGTGCTCAATGGCATCCGTGCCATGTTTGTAAAGCAATAAGAAAAAGCCTTCCCACGGGGAAGGCTTTTTCCTTATTTTGTAAACAAACAGTCCTTGGGATCGTAGGAGAAATCTTCGTCCAAAGGGAAAATGGGACGGGGTGTTTTTTCGTAGGGGAGGGTGGCCAGGTCTTCATTTGTGCTGCCCTTGCTCAGTGCCATAATGCTTCGCTTGGCAACGGCAGCCTGAGCGGCGGTCAAATAGCCCAGCTTGCACACCACGATTTGAGCCTCGTGAGGGTCACGACCCAAATCGGTAAAAATGGCAGGGCTTGTATAGCCGATGTGCTTTTCTGCCAGTACAATGTCCACATTTCCGGTGCGGAAAAGGGCAATGTCACTGCGGTTTCCGGGGAATTTGTCCCAGCCGTCTACATAGGCCATAACTTTTCCTGTGGCAGTGATGGGCTGGGTGGTGTGTTTGTCGAATTTTGCACCAAAGGTCAGGGTGAGCTCCTGACCAACCTTGCCCTTGCAGGAAAGAGTCGCCTCCGTATCGTAAACACCGCCGAAGAGGGCAGGGGCAGGCAGTGCCCGGGTACGGGAATCAGCCAGCAGCTTTGCCAGAAAGCCTACACAGTCGGAAGAAGAACCGGCGGTAGGATTATCGCCGGAGTCGGACAGATAGATGGGGGTGGGCTCTCCATTGGCAATGGCATGGAAAGCCTTGTCCAGCACTTCCTGCTCGCCGTAGGTTTCGGTCTGAAAGCAGAATTCGCTTCTGGTATCCCAGATCCGCTGTGCCAGAGCCAGTGCCTGACTTTCAGCCAGATGGCTGTTCTCGGCGGTGACATATACGCCTACAGCACTGTGGGGATTGTCGCACCAGGGGAAGCCCATGAGATAAGAGGCAGCCAGTACCCCGGGAACTTTCTCTGCTTCACGAAGTGCATGGATCAAACCGATCATGGGCTGGACGGTGGTTGAAGACTGCTCTCCGGCGATCAAAATAGGGACTTTTACCCAGGCGGACTTAGCCTGCACGCCACGGTTCAGGGCAGCAATGGTCATTTGGGCGGCGTGAATACCGGTCTCCCGACAGTCGGTGTGTGGTGCGCACTTATAGCCAACAAAGCCATCGGCATTACGATGCATTTTTTCGGTCATGGTGGTGTGCATATCCAGCGCCACAAAAATAGGAATGTTGGGGAATAGCTGCCGTAGACCTTCCAGCAGAGGGCCTTCTGCTTCCTCATAATCAGAGCCGGTCATAGAGCCGTGGAGGGCAAAGGTGATGCCATCGATGGGCCCGGCGTTTCTGGCCATGTCGAGAATTTCATCACGGAGCTTTTTGACGAACGCTTTGTCGACCAGCCCGTTGGGGACGGCACTGGCAAAAACTGTAGGTACAGGCTCAAATCCTGCGCCTTCCAGGGTGTCTAAAATACCGGTGAGAGTGTCGTTATCTCTGCGGCGGGTCAGAACATCTTTGCCTCTGAGCACCAAAAAATCATTTTCTCCGGCGGTAATGGGATTAAAGGAATTAGATTCGTGGTTCATGGCGCCAACAAGAATACGCTTCATACAGTTTCCTCCTCTTTTAGCTTGACGGCAAGCACCGTATCTGTACTGTCGGGCAGTACCGGGTCGGGACCAAGGTCTGCAAAGACAATGTGGGGGTAATCGCTGTGCACCCAACTGGAAGAGATCCTCACTTCTTTTTCAGAGGCAAGCAAACGAATGCTTTCTACGCTGCCGGGAGCAACACCAATCAGCGGCACCGGGCCAAGCGTATTTTCAAACAGGTGGAAATAGAGTGTGCTGCCTTTTTGGGTGATGCGGCCATATTCCGGTTTGGGCAGGGCGGATGCGCCGCAGCCGTGGATGCTGTCGGCGTTGCCTGCCATCCAGGCACCGATCTCATCCAAAATGTTCATGGATTCCGGCGGGATCCGGCCGTCTGCGTCAGGGCCTACATTTAAAATCATGTTGCCCCCCTTGCTGACCACCTCCACCAGCTTTTTAATGAGCAGAGAACCGGGCTTAAAATAGTGGTCATCGGCGCAGTAGCCCCAACTGTCGTTCATGGTGACACAGGCTTCCCATGCCAGAGGGTTGCCATTGGCGTCCTTCAGTGGCTGGGGAGGGATCATCTTCTCCGGCGTGACAAAATCGCCGTGGTATGGTGTGGGATTGCCTTCGGCCAAGGAGCCAAAGCCTTCGCCGCTGACCTCTAGCCGATTGTCGATGATGACATCCGGCTGTAAGGAGCGCACCATGTGCATGAGCTGTGACCCACGCCAGGCTTCCCCCCGCAGGTCGTCATAGGAAAAGTCGAACCAGAGAATATCCAGCTTGCCATAGTTGGAGCAGATTTCCTTGATTTGGGCGTGCATATAGTCTAAGTAACGGGAAAAATCCCGGTTTTCGTTAGAATAGGCTGGATCGTTTCGCATGGGGTGATTTCGGTCGCCATAGTGGGGATAGTCTGGGTGATGCCAGTCCAGAAGGGAGAAATACAGACCGACCCGAATGCCCTCGGCACGGAAAGCTTCCAGAAATTCTGCGACAATGTCACGGCCGTAGGGGGTGTTGGTGGATTTGAAATCAGTGTATTGGCTGTCGAACAGACAAAAACCGTCATGATGCTTGGCGGTAAGAACGGCGTAGTTCATGCCGGCTTTTTTTGCGGCCTTTGCCCAGAGCCTGGGATCAAAATGCTGGGGGTCAAACCGGTCAAAATAGGGAAGATATTCTTCTTCCGGCATTTGCTCCACGCTGCGTACCCATTCGCCCCGGGCAGGCAGAGCGTACAAACCCCAGTGGATGAACATACCGAACCGGGCGTTCCGATACCAGACCATTCGCTTGTCATAAGCGGATTTTTCAAACTGATACATAAGGCACCACCTTTTTCTTTTCAGTATAACACTGATGTTCAAATGTTGCAATATCAAGAATTGTTGAGATTATTGTTTCATTTCAGGACTTGCAAAAAGGTCATACCTATGCTATACTAACGCCACCGAGGGGAAACCCAAAGGGAAAAATAAAAGATGTGAGGTATTATCATGAAGAAACTGATGTGTGGCGTCCTGATCGTTGTGATGATGCTGTCTCTGGTTGCTTGCGGCAACAAGCTGAGCGGTACTTACAAGACCGAAGAAGTCGCCAAGAGCTATGTGACCTACACCTTCAGCGGTAGCAAGGTTACGTTCCAGGCCTTTGTGCTGGGTGTTGGCACCGGTGAGATCGAGGGTACTTACAAGATCGACGGTGACCAGATCACTTTCACTTGGGATGGCAGCAGCGACAAGGCCCTGACCGGTACTCAGACCTTTGAAAAGACTGACGACGGTATCAAGATTGGTGTTCTGACTCTGAAAAAAGCCTAATTTCATAAGAAAAATTCCCATTGCGTGGCAATGGGAATTTTTTGCCTTTATGGCTGGGTCAGCTTGCGACAAGCGGCGGCCAGTTCCTGTAAGGTGGAGCAGGAGGCCATAGGGACAAGGGACTGCATCACCTGTACCGAACGAATATAGCGCCATTTTCGCTCCGGAATGGGATTTAGCCAAATCACTTTTCCTGCCTGTTGCCGCAGTTTTTGAATGGCGGCAATGGCACGGGGCTGGTCAATGGTTTTGGTGTCGGAGAGAATGAGCACCGTGGTAGAAGGGGAAACGGGACAGGGCTTTTTAGAAAGCAGGCCTTCCAGTGCACCGCCCAAATTGGTGCCCCGGCCGTACAGACCCAAAGTGCGGATATAAGAGCGAAATTTGTCCATGTCCTCCAAAGCAAAAGCATCCGCTTCGAATATTTCTTCAGAAAAGGCGAAGGTGCGGCAATTGCCGCTGGCGTGGTCTAGGGCCTGGATGAACCGCAGGGCAAATTCCGAAAATTGGAGCATAGAGCCGGAAACATCGCACAGCAGTACCAGATTGCGCTTTTTCACCCGCTT
Source organism: uncultured Oscillospiraceae bacterium (assembly GCA_964425865.1). Taxonomy (GTDB): domain Bacteria; phylum Bacillota; class Clostridia; order Oscillospirales; family Oscillospiraceae; genus Faecousia. Next base: position 10,909 of record CAYROJ010000022.1, read on the forward strand.
TTTGCGGTAGCGCAGCCGGTAGAAGCTGCCGCCGCTTTCCAAACCCTTGCGTATGGTGCGGCGAAAATCCAAAGCACTGCCATGGCCGCCGGGGCGGCGCTTGGCTGCCAGCTCGCCGTTGATCTGCCGGGCTACTGACTGAATGAGCGTGATGGCCTTTGGAATTTCAATATCTTTGAACTGAGAAATGTCCCGATACAACATCCCTATTTCCGGGTCCAATGCTTCCACGCCCAGCGCCGCATCCTCCATCATCATCTGCTGTTCCAAAATAGCCTTGGCAAAGACGGAGTGGATAAAATCACCGTAAAGCGCAGGATTACGCTGGGCATTGTCCCGGTATTTGTCCATAAATTTCTGCAATTTTTGCCGATCCTCGTCCGGCATGGCACCATAAGCACGCTGCTGATCCTCGGAAAGACCTTCCGGTAAATCATCCTCTTGCAGATTGTCCTGGATTTGCTGCTCCTGCCGGGCCTGTTCCCGGGCTTGACGGCGGATATCCTCTTCACTGAGGAAAAAACCTTCAAATGCGTTGTCAAAAACCAACTGCTCCTGGCGGGATTTGGCGAAAACCGTGCGCAGGGCGGTCTTAACCAAAGTCCGGTCTTCAAAACCAAGCTCTGCCAATAGGCGGCTGGCATCTGCTGTTTCCTGGGGAGTGACAGGCAGACCTTCCATCCGCAGGATCCGGGCAAAGGCGGAGATTTTTTCAAGGTAGACGGAGGGGTCAACCATGACTGTGCCCTCCACAGTTGCAGCTGTGGCAATGCTGGGCGTCCAAAGCGGCCATGTCCTCGTTATTTTTCAAAATGAAGCCGGCAGTGGCTTTGATGGCTTCCGGGGTCAATTCCCGAATGCCTAAAGCATCCAGCGCGGCGGCCCAATCCAGCGTTTCGGCAATGGAGGGCTTTTTCAAAATGGCATCGGAAGAACGGAGCTTCTGGGTAGCTACGGCGATCTGGGCGCAGAGTCGATCATCAATGTGGGGCAGTTTGGCACGGAGGATGGCCAATTCTTTCTCCATATCCGGATACTCAATATAGAGATAGGCACACCGCCGCCGCAGCGCCTTCGACAATGGCCGTGCACGGTTGGAAGTCAACACAACAAAGGGAACAGAGCGGGCTTTGATCGTGCCGATTTCGGGGATAGATACCTGCATATCGCTGAGCAGTTCCAGCAGGAAGGCTTCAAACTCTTCGTCGGATTTGTCGATCTCGTCAATGAGCAGTACCACCGGTTCCTCGGAACGGATAGAGCGGAGCAGGGGGCGCTCCAGCAGGTATTCATCGCTGAAAAGAGCTTTGGTCAGCTTATCCTTGTCGGTTTCGTTCATGTTGACCTGAATGGACAGAAGCTGCTTTTGGTAGTTCCATTCATACAATGCCTTGCTTTCGTCCAGCCCCTCGTAGCACTGCATTCGCACCAGCTCCCGGTCAAGAGCCGCAGCCATGACCTTGGCGATCTCTGTTTTGCCAACGCCGGCGGCACCCTCCACCAGAAGAGGCCGACCCAACTGTAAGGCAACGGCCAGAGTGGTTGCCATGTTTTCATCATAAATGTAGTGACATTCGTCCATTTTAGCTTTTAAAGTCTGTATATCCATGGTGTTTCCTCCTGATTTTTCGGAAATAGTATAACAGTTGACAGAATAAAATGCAATTGGAAATCCAACAAAATTTACCGCTTGACTTAACCTGTTCTCGGTGCTATGATAAGCGGGACAAATTGAATACCGATTCGTGGCAGAGAGGGCGTTTGGTCGTTTCTGCTGAACAAGATAACCGGGTGAGACTCCCGGACGGTACCGCCGCTGTATGTGCTGAGGTACGCTCTTTTGGCGAAAGCCGGTCACTGGGAAACCGGGAAGGCAGAGCGTAGCGTGGGGGAAACTCCATAGGCATAAGTCAGAAGACCTACGAATTTGGGACGCTCCCTTCTGCGCCGGATCACGCAGAAGTTTTGTCATGGAAAACCGGCCGTGGCACCGCTTTTGGTGTCATGGTAATTTTTTTATTTTGGAGGAAAAAACATGAATAAAAAGACATGGATTGCACTGGGTGCACTGCTGCTGGTGGTCGCCGTTTTGGTAGGCGTTTACTTTGCAACCCGTCCCCAGGCACAGGAAGGCAGCAAGACCATTACTGTGGAAATCGTTCACGCTGACGGCAAGTCTGAGACCTTTACCTACAAGACAGATGAAAAAATGCTCGATGGTGTGCTGGTGGCAGAAGGCCTGGTCGAACGGGAGAATATTGTCAGTGGTATGTTTGACACTGTGAAGGGCGAAACTGCATCCTGGGAAAAGGATAAGGCTTATTGGGCCTTCTATATTAACGGAGAATATGCTTCTGTGGGTATTTGCGATGCGATTGTAGAAGATGGCACTACCTACAAGCTGGCTTATGAGATCTCAACCTACTAAGCATCTTTCAGTCAAGGAAATTGCACTGTTCGGTGTGCTGGGAGCACTGACCTTTGGCGCAAAGCTGGTCATGAGCGGTTTGCCCAACATTGAGCCTGTGAGCCTGATGGTCATGCTTTTTGCAGTGACTTTTGGAAGAAAATGCATCTATCCTACCTATGTGTATGTGGCCATGGAACTGCTGATCTATGGCATCGGTGTATGGAATATTTACTATTTATATGTATGGCCGGTGCTGGCGGTCGGGGCGTACCTTCTGCGTGGCGTAAAGGGCAGACTTCCCTGGGCGATCCTCAGTGGTGGGTTTGGGCTGGCGTTCGGTGCACTGTGTGCAATAACAGACATGGTGCTGTATGGTTTCCCGGTGGCTGTCGGTAAATGGGTCGGAGGGATTCCTTTTGACTTGATCCACTGCGTCAGTAATTTTGTCATCGCATTGTTGCTGTTTGATCCTCTGCGGCAATTGATGGAAAAACTGTATAAGAGACTGTGAGCAAAGGGTGCGCTGCTGGAGTGGCGCACCTTTTTTTCGACCTTTGAACGGGTTTTTTGTAAAAATATATGGAAAATTTTGTGAATTACCTATTGACAAACGGGGTAAATAGGAGTATGATAGCTCTGCAATTAGCCGAGGCTAACCGACAAAGTGAGAGAAGGTGAAGATATGAACTTGACAACTGCACAAGAGGGCAAGGAATACTTCATCGCTGGCATTGAAACCGAGGATGAGGAGCTTAACGCATTCCTGTTCTCTCTGGGCTGTTACAGCGGCGAGCCTATCACGGTGGTATCCCGACGGAAAGGCAGCTGCACCATCTCTGTGAAGGATGGCCGTTACAGCATTGACAATCAGCTGGCCGAGGCGATCATTGTTCAGTGATCTGTACTCAGGTGGTCGGCTGATTACCTTTGACAAAGAAGTTAGCTACGACTAACCAAATTATCAAGTATTTCCACAGAAAGTTCTGTATATTTTCTACATAATGCGAGGAGGAATGTTAGATGAGAATTGCTTTTGCGGGCAATCCCAACTCTGGTAAAACCACCATGTACAATGCTTTGACCGGACGGAACGAGAAGGTCGGCAACTGGGCTGGCGTTACCATTGACAAGAAAGAGGCTTTGATCAAAAAAGCCTACGCAGGTGACGAGCAGTTGATCGCTGTTGACTTGCCCGGCGCTTACTCCATGTCTCCCTTTACTTCCGAAGAGAGTGTCACCAGCTTCTATGTGCGTAACGAAAACCCCGATGTTATTATCAACATCGTGGACGCTACCAATTTGAGCCGCAGCCTGTTCTTCACCACCCAGCTGCTGGAATTGGGCATCCCTGTGGTGGTTGCGCTGAACAAGGCGGATGTAAACAAGAAGAAGCAGACCAAGATCGACTCCAAGCTGCTGTCTGAAAAGCTGGGCTGCCCCGTGGTGGATACCACTTCCACCACCCACGAAGGTCTGGTTGAAGTGGTCAAGGCTGCGGTTGCCCATGCAGGCCACGAGCAGAAAGCACCCTACGATGAGGGCTATGTGGATCTGACCGACAAAAAGGCAGTGGAGGCCTCTGACCGAAAGCGCTTTGACTTCGTTAACAGCATTGTTTCCGAGGTGGAGGTTCGTAAGGTGTTCACCAAGGATAAGAATTTCCAGGATAAGATCGATGCCATCATCACCCATCCCATCGCTGGCCTGCCTATTTTTGCGCTGGTCATGTTCCTAGTGTTCCAGATCTCCCAGGCATGGGTGGGCCCTTGGATCGCAGAAGGTTATGAGTTTGAAAATGGCACCGTCATTCCGGGCCTGGTCACATTGATCGATGCGTTTAAGGATTGGGTCACGGGTCTGCTGGAAGGTGCTAACGCAAATGCCTTCCTGACTGCGTTGCTGACCGAAGGCATCATCGGCGGCGTTAGCGCTGTTGTTGGCTTCCTGCCTCTGGTTATGGTCATGTACTTCTTGATCTCCCTGCTGGAAGATTGCGGCTACATGGCTCGTGCGACTGTCGTTCTTGACCCCATTTTCAAGAAGGTGGGTCTGTCCGGCAAGTCCGTTATTCCTTTTGTCATCGGTACCGGTTGCGCCATCCCTGGTGTTATGGCTGCCCGTACCATCCGCAACGAGCGGGAGCGCAACGCCACTGCTATGCTGACTCCTTTCATGCCCTGTGGCGCAAAGCTGCCGGTCATCGCTCTGTTTGCCGGAGCGTTCTTCAATGAAGCATCCTGGGTGGGCACCCTGATGTACTTCGTGGGCATTGCCCTGATCCTGCTGGGCGCACTGCTGGTCAATAAGATCGCCGGCTACAAGAACCGCAAGTCCTTCTTCATCATGGAACTGCCTGAGTACAAAGTACCTTCCCTGAAGCGTGCCTGCATGGATATGCTCAGCCGTGGTTGGGCTTACATCGTTAAGGCCGGTACCATCATCCTGCTGTGCAATGCAATTGTTTACATTATGCAGTCCTTCAACTGGAGCTTCCAGCTGGTGAAAGAGGGCGCAGAAGGCACCTCTATTCTGGCTTCCATTGCCAGCCCCATCGCTGTGATTTTGGTTCCCATTATCGGCATTAAGGCATGGCAGCTGGCCGCCGCCGCTGTCACCGGCTTCATTGCCAAGGAAAATGTGGTTGGTACTTTGGCTGTCTGCTATGGCATTTCCAACCTGATCGACACCGATGCGCTGGAAATGGTAGAAGGCGCCGGTGCAGAAGTGGCCGCTATCTTCGGCATCACCAAGGTGGCTGCTCTGGCTTACCTGATGTTCAATCTGTTCACGCCTCCTTGCTTCGCAGCTCTGGGTGCAATGAACTCCGAGATCAAAAATAAGAAATGGCTGTGGGGCGGTATTGCGCTGCAGCTGGGCACCGGTTACACCGTCGGTTATCTGGTCTATACCATTGGTACCCTCATCACTGCTCCTGCAACCCTGAGCGTCTCTGCTGCTATTGGCGGCGGTATCGCTGTGCTGGTCATGGTAGGCATCCTGGTGTACCTGTGTGTCAATGCCGATAAGAAAGTGAAAGCTGAGTATGCGCTCAGCGGAAAGAAGTAAGATATGAAGCTTGTGGATGTTTTAGTCATTGCCGTGATTGCTTTCATAATTGGTCTGGTGGTGTTCTATATCCACAAAGCCAAGAAAAAAGGCATTAAATGCATCGGCTGCCCCAATGGGGCCAGTTGTTCCGGCCATTGCAGCGGTTGCTCCGGCAATTGCGGCGGTTGCCATCATACAGAAAAATGATTTCCCCCGGAAAAAGAGAGCCGAAAGGCTCTCTTTTTTCGTTGTGGAAAAGATGTGTTCATTTGTCAATGATGTGAGACCACAAAAAAGCAGAAAGAGTTCTGATTT
>CAYROJ010000023.1:0-16482 GCA_964425865.1 uncultured Oscillospiraceae bacterium
AGTCTTCCTTGCCGCTGCGAAGTCTTTTGCCGCTACGCAGGATCTGCTCAGAGATCTGGTTCTGCTTGATGTTTATATACCAGGTATAGACAAATGCAATAATAAAGAATATAGTCAACACACCATACAACAGGATCTTAAAAGAATTATCACCGTAGATCGTGTAGTAAGTATCCAGGATCTCATCGTAAACTTCAGTAGGCCCAACATGTCCCAAGGAGGGCAGCATACTCAGCCAATAGCCACCGGAAGTAGCCATATAGTAAATGAAGATAGCTTCAAATGCCAGAAACAGCAAACCACGCAGGATCTGGCCTCTCAAAATACTGCCGGAACCCATGATTACATAAGATATCTTCGTCTTCCAGTCGCCATGTATAAAGATTATAGCAATATCTTTCAAAAAGTTTCCAACGCCCTTGGCGCACTTTACGATACCGTTCCCGATAGATGCAAAGAATTTCAGAATTGCAAGTGGCATGGAGAACAAAAAAAGCTTCAGCTTATAGAGAATTTTCTTCCACTTTGGCAGTGCAAGAAATTCCAGATCGTTATATTTTTTCATAATCAATCCCCTTATGAAAAAGCGGGGGTCAATTTCTTGACCCCCGCCAGAATCAGAAATCTATCCTTACAAGGAATTCCTTTGAATCGGCTAATTTCTGGTGATTAAGCTGCAATCAGAGTGATGACACCAGTGGAGGCATCGAACTGAACATAGTAAGTACCTGCCTCAGAAACAATGTAGTTGCCACCATCGAGACCATAGGACTCATCCCAAGCCATGCCCTTACGAACCTTAAACTCGGTACCGGCATCCATCTCATAAGCGATTTCAGTGGTCCAGACATTGCCGTCAGCGATCATAGGCAAATCCTTGGTCCAAGTGTCACCGTTGATGCTACCAATGACAGTGAATGCATTTTTAGTCTCCTCGGACATCTGGAAAATAGCATCCAGCTTGCTCTGATAGTTGACCAGGATAGCCTTCAAATCAGCATCGGAAGCGTTTGCGCCAGCTAAGGTAACTTCGTCAGCAATGACCTTAGCGATATCCCACCACTGGCCATGGATCTGACCCTGAGGAATGCCGTACTCGTTCTGCTGTGCCAGAGCTGCCAGGTGAGGAGCGGCCTGAACAGCATCGGAAGCCTGAGCGTCCAGGTTAGAGGGGCCCCAAGCCAGGGTCTCGAAACGCTGCATTTGGCACTCTTCGTTGGTCAGGTACTGAGCCAGCTTGTGCAGGACAGCCTGCTTGACCTTATCTTCCTGAGGCTTAACTCCCATCAGCTTACAGCCGGAGAAAGAGCCCAAGTGATATTCCTTACCATCAACGGTGAAAGAAGGCAGATCTGCTACGCCCATGTTATCGCCCAGAATATCCTTAACATTATCATATTCCCATGCGCCGGAAATCAAGATAGCAGAATTGGCAGAGAAAACATCGGACTTAGAAGAAGAATTGTTGCTCTTGGACAGCAGCAGCTTCTGCATACCCTTCAAAGCGACAACGCCTGCATCGGAGTTGAAGGTATCAACATAGCCGGTATACTCGCCGGAGTTATCCATGTTCCAGGTAGATGTACAACCAGTTGCAAAGAACCAGGAAGCCAGATACCAAGCAGAAGAATTGGTCTCAAAAGAGAAGAACTTATCATTCTTTTCGCAGACAGCAATCAAATCTTCCAAGCTGTCAACGTTGGTATCACCGATGATGGACTTATCATAGTACATGAAGTAGCCGTTATCGGAAGTCAGAGGATAAGCATACAGGTTGCTGCCAGTAGTAGCAGCACTGACAGTACCCTTGTCGTTTGCGTTTTTCACGATCTCAGCAGCAGCGCTACCCAACTGAGCCAGAGCACCACCCTGAACCAGACGAGCGAATTGGTCCTGTGCGAAGCAGTAGATATCTGCGCCAGCAGCTACATCGTTGAGCATATTAGTAGCAGCATCAGCCTCGGAAACAGGCTCAACCGTTGCGTTGATGACGATACCATCGGTATTGGTCTCGTTGTACTTAGCAATCTGGGTCTTGGTCAGATCAACGGCTTTCTCAGCCACCCAAATAGTAACATCATAAGTGCCCGCCAGAGATGTCGTAGAGCCACCGTTGGTGGTCCCGTTGCCGCCGGTAGTGGTGTTGTTGCCGCCGGTGGTGGTGTTATTGCCGCCACAGGCTACCATGCCAACGACCATGACCAAAGCCAGCAACAAAGCTAAAACTTTCTTCATTTGTTTTTTCCTCCTGAAAATTTGTCAATATGCTGTAACGGCAACTCTGCCGGTATAGCCCAAAATGTATTATGTTCCCATAGAATGGGAACATAAAAAAGGGTACCCTTTTGCAGCACTGTATCGGGCCTTTGGCCCAAGTACTGCCCTTATGAACTTGGATGCCTGCTCATTATATGATTTTGTGACAATTTTGTCAATAGTAAGGGGCGAGAAATTTCAATTTTGTAAATTTTTACAACGAGTGTCCACCAGTGGTGGAATTCCCCCCTGTCTTTTTAGCGAATAACAACACTGGTCTGTCCGGCAACCGTCAGCACACTGCCTTCCAGTTTGGCATCGCCGGCACCGATGGCCTCGCAGAGCTGGCTGAGAGTGACCCCCTCCAGTTCCTTGCATTCAGAAAGGTCAACAGTCAGTTCCTCTGTGGAGTTATTGTGCAGGATCATCAGCTTCTCGCCCTTATAGTCCACCAGGAAACCACCCAGGTTCTTATTTCCGGTGCTGACCGCAGCGTACTCTCCCCGTGCGATGGCCGGATAGCGGTGACGAATGCTCAACAGCTTGCAGTAATAGCGCAGCAAGCTCCCCTCGTCCTCCATCTGAGTAGCAACGGTGGTTTTGATCTGCTTGTCGGATGCATAGGTAGTGCCCACAGGATCTTTCACCTTATCATTATCCCCCCACAGCATGGCCAGACGGCGATTGGCATCGGTATTAGCACCGCCCCGGGAGCCCCGCAGTCCGATCTCCTCACCGTAGTAGATAAACGGAGAGCCGGGGGACAGCAAATACAGGTTTGCCGCCATGCACCTATTGGCATTCAGCGGTAATGCACCAGCAATTCTGTCCATATCGTGATTTGAAAGGAAGAATATCGGCATACCGTCTGGGTTGGCCTTCTTCACATTATCCTGATATATAGTTATATAGTTTACAAATGTTTGCATAGAGCCATTCTTCGCTGCATTTGCAAACATGCCCTCGCCTTGTGCACCAGCAAAGTTAAAGCAGTTCATGGCAGAATAGTATTCCATAATCTCCAACTCGCCGGACCAGCACTCGCCCACGCAGTAGATCTCCGGATCGATCTTTTTCAGTTCGTCCATATACCACTGCCAGAAGGCAACGCTTTTTTCGGCATCGCCGTAATAAATGTACTTGACTGCATCAAAGCGGAAGCCATCAATGCCCAAATCCAGATAGTATTTGGCTACATCCAGCATTTCCTGCCGTACCGCCTGATTATCAAAGTTCAGTTCCGGCATATCCCCGGAGAAATTGCACTCATAAAACCAGCCGCCGCCAATGCTCTGGTAGGCTCTGCCTCCCACCTTCTGCTCCTCGGTGACGCAGATATAATAATCATAGTACTTGTTTTCCGTATCCCCGGCCAGTCTTGCATTTTTGAACTGGATGAACCATTCATGCTGACTGGAAGTGTGGTTGAGCACCAGATCCAAGATCAGCTTCACATTCCGTTCTTCACACAGATCTGCCAGTTCCACCAGTGTCTGCTCCGTCCCGAAACGCCAGTCGATCTTGTAATAATCGGTGGTATCATACTTATGGTAGCTGGGAGAAGCGAAAATGGGAGAAAGCCAAATGCCCTGAACGCCCAGGCTGGTTTCTGAATTCACATTTCCGTCGTTGAGGTAATCAAACCGGTTGATGATGCCTTGCAGATCACCAATGGTATCGTTATTGCCATCGGAAAAAGAGCCGACAAAGATCTGATAGAAGGTGCGGTAATTGTCGTCAACCATATCAGCCGCCACCACAGGGCCGCTGGGTTCTGTTTCTTTCGGTGTATTGCTGCAGCCCACTGCGCTCAACAGCATCAGGCAGCTCAGTGCCAGAGCAAATCCCCGGCGAATCATGTTTTTCTTCATAATCGATCCTTTCTCATTGTGCCACGGAGTTAAACATTGCATCATCGATTTTGCCCCACGCACCGCCAGCAGCGCACTTGACATATAGCCCAACAGTGACCGTGTCGCCTTCACGATATTGAATATTGGAGATAGCCGCCGTGTGCCACTCATTATAAATGGTCACCGTTGTTTCCGCCTTGGAAACGATTTGACCGTTGATCTTTACATAGGCGTAAATCTCCGTTTCACCGCAGTCGCCGCCCATAATGGAAATGGAATAATTGTAGGCACCCGGCTTTAAGTTTTTCACTTCCTGCTCCAGAGTGAATTCCACAGAATTGGCAGACGATCCCCAGAAATGGTAGTGCTTACTGCCGGTGACAGAGTCGGTGGCCTTATCCTCCACATACAGCTGATCGAATTTCTGAAGCTGGGTAGCTGTCCAGCCGCTCTCCCCTTCCTCAAAGCTCCAGTTTTCCAGGAAGTTGTACTCCACCATGGACAGGTAGCACACAGCTTCCATGCCTCCGGCTGTGCCCTTGATGGTGTATTTTGCCACACCGCCGTTTTTATAGGTTTCCAAATCCACATTTTCCCACTGCACTGGGATTTCCTGCTTGGAGTTATCCAGCATGACTGCATTGACGGTTTCCGGCAGAATGAGCTGGCCGTTCAAGTCACACATCAGGTTCACATCTTCGATGGCATCGGCCTTGTTTTCCACAATATTTCCTTCCCGGAGCAGGCCAAAGACCTTCAGCGACTCAATGGCCCTGCCTTCTGCATCGAAGAAAGCCTGGTTATCCACGGCGCAGCCGCCGTAATATTTGCCTGCATCGTTGGGGTCATATCCTGCGGCATAGGAGGAAGCCCAGCCGGAGCCATGTTTTTCCCAGAGGGCAGAATTCTCTTCCCAGCTTTTGCCGCCTACGCTGATCCAAGTGCCCTCCCAATAGAACACGCCAATACCGCCCTCCGTTTTATTGACCACGGTATCGATCACATCCCGCACCAGATTGGCCTGTCCCTGAACGGTGTAGGGGTAGTTTTTTACCACCGCAGAGCCCTCGCCAATGGTATTGCCGCTATAATCCGTGTCTTCCGAGGTGAATGCATAGGATGTTTCCGCCACCATCACCTTTTTATGATAGGTAGTGGCGATTTTCGACAGGATCTGAGATAAATTGTCCATCGTCCCATGCCAATAGGGGTAGTAAGAAGATGCAAACACATCGTAATCGACTGCGTAGTAATCCAGGTTCTTGCCATAGCTGATATAGTTGTCCGTCTTTTCCGGGTTTGCAAAGTGGATGGCCACCAGTGCATCAGGACACACCTCCCGAACAGCCTTAGAGCCGGCACTCATCAGCTGAGTGATCCGCTTCCAGCCGCCCAGGTCGCTGCTCTTTTCGCCGCAAAGTGCACCATTGGTCTCATTGCCGATCTGCACCATACCCACATCCACGCCGGCGTTGCAGAGCTTTTGCAGGCAATCTCTGGTATACTCGTAGAGGGCTTCCACCTTTTGATCGATGGTCATGCCTTTCCAGGCCTTGGGGGGCATCTGCTTGCCCGGGTCTGCCCAGAAGTCCGAATAGTGAAAATCCACCAGCAGTTTCATACCATATTCTGTGGCTCGCTTGCCCACTTCAATGGCATTGTCAATGTCGCAGTTGCCGCCGCCGTAGCCATTGCCGTTGGCATCATAAGGATCATTCCATACGCGCACACGGATATAATTGATGCCGTTGCTGCGGAGGATCTCATATACATCCTTTTCCGTTCCGTCAAAGTCGTAATATTTGACACCGCTTTTCTCCAGTGACGGCACGCAGGATGCATCCATACCCAGAATAAAGTCATCCGGCAGATTATCCACCTTTTGGACATAAAGGCGATCGGAAGTGACCAGATTTCCCTTTTTCGCCGGAGCAGTGGTAGTAGCCGCCGGGGCTGTGGCGGCCGGTCCATCCGCCGGAGCGCAAGCGGTCAGTGCCGTCCCCAGTGCCAGCGCCAGTGCTGCCGCCCGAAGTTTTCCTCTTTTCATATATACGCCTCCATTTTATCGTTCGCCTTATTATAGCACAGAAAAGTCCATTGTCGACTGCTTTTTTGCAAAAAAGTTCCCCGGCTAAGCCGGAGAACCTTTTTCATTTAACTCTGTTCTTTTTTCAGCATTCTAAAGCCATACCGGCCTGCCCCCAGGACAGTCTTCTCATCCTCATCCTCTGTAAAGAGAATGTGAAGGCTCTGAGCCGGATAGGGCTTGCGGCTGTAGGCATAGATCCGCTCCAGCAGCCACGCCCGGGGAAATCCGTCCATGGAGGGAACACCGCCGCCAATGAGAATATGATGAGGGTTTAAAATATTGATCTCCGTGGCCACCGCCATGGCCATGCGGTCAACAAATTGCAGCAGCAAAGGCTCCGAGCCATGCTCTCGAAACAGGTCGGAAACAGGTGTATGGGGATAAGTACTACGGCAAAGCTCCACCAGATACCGCCCTGCAGCCAGTGTTTCCATACAGCCTTGATTGCCACAACCGCAGGCTCTTTCGTTGCCGTCCACAGGGATATGTCCCAGTTCCCCGGCTGTTCCGTCCTTGCCAATTAAAGGAATACCATCAATGGTAATGGCATTGCCGAGGCCTGTTCCAAAATAAAAGCCGCAGACGATCCCATCATGGATATTCAGCACCATACTGTCATGCAGCAGTGCCATGGTCACATCCCGTTCAATAAACACGGGCACGGCCAGCCTTTCCGTCAGCACCCTGACCACCGGAAGATTTTCCATAAAGGCCACATTGGGCGCCTGCAGAACGGTCTCCCTGTGGGCATCGATTGTTGCAGGAAAGCCAATGGACAGTGCATCCACCTGTTTTCCCCGGCAATATTCTTTCAGGTATCCGGTCAAATCCTCCAAAGGATCAGTGGTGGTGAACACTTGTGTCACCGGCAGCTTTCGGAAGTCGGAGATCTCGCCCTTCTCCCCCACGGCACCAATTCGAAAGTGGGTGCCGCCAATGTCAATTCCGATGATCGCCATAGTCATCCCCCGGGAAAATAATCCCAGCTGCTTTTCTGGCCTGCTCCATGACCTCCACCGTCAAAAGAGTTTTGTCCAGGCGCTCATACACGCCCTGTCGATCCTCCTGAAGCAGCAGCTGAGTCACCTTGCGCACTTCATAAAACCAGCGATCTGTGCTTGGTTGAGCATTGAATGTCTCATCGCCGGTTTTGGTAACAGTACGCACGGAGCGAATGCCATTGGCACCGTTTTCAATATAGATATACCCCTTCTCTCCCTGAATTTGGAAGAAATTCACGCCCCAGGTATCCTTTGCTCCTGCATTGGTGCTGACAAAGCCGTCATATTCCATTACCATCACCCCGGAAGTATCCGACAGGCCGGGAAAACGGTTGGCATAGTAGCTCGCCCTTCTGGGCTTACCAAAAAGCAGCACATTCAGCAGCACATTATAGAAATTAATATCCATCAAGCATCCGCCGGCATACTCCGGGTCAAAAATGGCCGGCTTTTCCCCCCGAAGCACTGCATCATACCGGCTAGAGTACTGGCTGTAATTGCTGATGACCAGCTTGATTTTCCCGATTTTCCCCAATTCCCGCTGCAAAATGGGATAATTGGGCAAAAAGCCCGTGGGTGCCGCCTCCAGCAGGAACAGCCCCCGTTCCTTTGCCAGAGCAGCCAGCTCTCGGGCCTGCTCCAGCTTGGTGGTAAAGGGCTTTTCCAGCAGCACATTTTTGCCAGCCAGTAAAGCCCGCTTCGCCTGAGGATAGTGGAGAAGATTTGGAGTGGCAATGTAGACAAGGTTTATATTTTCATCTGCCAGAAATGCATCCATATCCGTATAGATCTTGCCGCAGCCATAATCCTTTGCCAGCTGCTCCCCTTTTTCTCTGGTTCTGGAATAGACCGCTTCCAGCTCTATCCCCTCTGTGATCATAACATTATCCAGCACGGAATGGACGATCACCCCAGAACCAATGGTGCCAAGTCTGATTTTTTCCATGATGATTTCCCCTTATGCTCCGTGAGATCGGGCAACCGCCGTCGCTTCTTCCAGAATTTCAAGCACCCGAACCACTTCCTCATCCCGGATGGCCTTGGGCGCTCCGTGTTCAATGGCGGCCACGAGATTATCATAGACCCGCTCATAATGTGCACAGCCCACCGGAACTTTTTCCTCCGTCTTTTCTCCGTTATCGTTCATATATACCAGTGTACCCCACCGGTCTTCTGGTGCAGGGTCTGTGTTCACCACATGGCGACCTACCACCTTTTTCTTTCCGGAATTATGGATCACCGGCGGCAAGGTGAAGCTGCCGTTGGTGCCGTGGAGGGTAAAACGGGGATAGTCGATGAGCACGCACATACTGGTATTGACGGATGCTTTGGCACTGCCATAGTAAAATTCCAGGTCATAATAGTCATCCCCCACGCCGGGATGGTGGATACTGCGCACATCGAAATGAGTATGATCCGGCATTCCCAGCAGAGAGATCACCTGATCGATGGTATGCACCGCCAGATTATACAGCGTGCCCAGATGGTCATACCAACCGTTGGTCTTAAAATAATCATAATGGCTTTCCAGCCGAACCAATTTTCCCAGCTTGCCGCTTTCCAGCACCTGCTTCACCGCCAGAAAATCCCCATCGAAGCGCCGGTTTTGGTTGGGCATACAGATCAGTCCCTTTTCCTTTGCCAGTGCAAAAACCTCTCTTGCTTCTGCTGCTGTGGGCGCAAAGGGCTTTTCCACCAATGCGTGCTTTCCGGCGTTCAGGATCTGTCTTGCATAGGGCACATGGAACTGATCCGGGGTGTTGACCACCACCAGATCCACTTCCTCATCGCCCAGAACCTGCTGCAAATCGGTGGTGAAGATAATTTCCGGGTAAAAAGGCTCGTAATCGGCAAAGGCCGCAATATCCTCCGGCCGGCGATAAACATATTTTACTTTTATATCCTGTCGTTTTTCCACATAAGGAATATGGTATTCCCGAACGGACACGCCAAAACCAATATAGGCAACAGTGACCATAGATTTTCTCCTTACATAAATTGTATGGGGCCGCCTCTGATGAGGCAGCCCCGAATAGTCAAATCACATACTGCTCCAGATAGCGCTTTGAGATACGGACGCTGTCCAAAATTTTCTCACGGCAGCTTTCAAAAGCCTTATCTTCCACCTCGATGCAGGCGAAGCCATCGAAGCCGATGTCCGTCAATGCAGAGACATACCGACCCCAGTCCACATCGCCGTAGCCAGGCAGCTTGGGGGACATATAGTCCAGCGGATAGGCCATGATGCCGCAGTCGTTGAGTTTATCCCGATAGAGCTTAATATCCTTGAAGTGGACATGGAATATCTTGTCCCGGAACTCATACAGGGGCTTTACATAGTCCATCTGCTGCCAGATAAAGTGGCTGGGATCGTAGTTGATGCCAAAGTATGGAGAATCGATGATAGCAAAGAGCTTCCGCCAGATAGCAGGCGTTGTCATCAGATTCTGGCCACCAGGCCACTGATCCCGACCGAAGAGCATGGGGCAGTTTTCAATGGCCACCTTTACACCCAGACCGGCAGCATAGTTGATCAGATCAGGCCAAATTTGGCGGAACAGTTCAATATTTTCCTCCACCGACTTATTCTGATCCCGACCAATAAAGGTGGTCACCATGTTGACCCCCAGCTTTGCCGATGCGGCAATGACGGTTTTCAGGTGGCTGATATTGGCAGCACGCTTTTCGAGGTCAGCATCCATGGTGTTAGGATAGAATGCCAGCGAAGAGATCTGCACCTTTCTTTCGGCGCAGTAGTCCAGAACATATTTTGCATAGGCTTCCTCTTCCACCACACGCGCCACATCAATGTGGCTCACACCGGCGTATCTGCGCTCAGCCTTTCCCTGCGGCCAGCAGGCCACTTCCACACAGGAAAAGCCCATCTGCGAAACGGTATCCACCATTTCTTCAAAGGTCCAGCCATCCAAAATGGCGGTCACAAGTCCCAAACGCATTTTATTCCCTCCTTATTATTTCACATCCACGGCACAGCCCTTGGCGGAAGAATCGATGCTGGCAAACACAGCCTTCATGGCGTGCAGCACATTCGCACCGGAAATTTCAGGCTGTTTCTTTTCCACCAGACACTCCACAAACAGGTCGATGATGCCGGAAGCAGTCTGATTGTCATTGGTCTGGATCTGGTCGATCTGATAATCAATACGGGTGCCGTCAGCATTGATCTGCTGGACGGAATACTTGGGATCATCATACAGCCGCAGCTCGCCTTTTGTGCCGTAGATGACGGTGGTATTGTCCTCAGCCGCATAGTAGGTCCAGCTGGCTGTCATGGTGCCAATGACACCGTTTTCCATCTGATAGATGCAAATGGCATTGTCATCTACGCCGATCAGGCTGCCGGTTGCATCCCGCTTGTCCAGCGTGGTCAGCACTGCCTGGGTGCGAACGATCTTGCTGCCCAGCACATACTGGATCATATCCGTCTTATGAATGCCCAGATCCGCCATTGCACCCATCGCAGCCTTGGTCTTGTCAAAGAACCAGGTATTCTTGCCAGGGTCAACGCTCCAGGTCTCCGGGCCACCGTGGCCGAAGATGGTGCGGAAGGTCAGCACCTTGCCGATGGCTCCCTGTTCGATCAGCTCTTTGGCCTTTTTGTGTGCCTTGGCCAGTCGCTGGTTTTGACCGATCATCAGATACTTGCCGGATCGTTCCGCCGCTTCCACCATGGCCTCACACTGCTCCAGCGTGATCGCCATAGGCTTTTCGCACAAAACATGCTTGCCTGCCTTTAATGCTGCAATGGAGATTTCCGCATGGGCATGGTTGGCAGCACAAACGCTGACTGCCTCGATCTGGGGATCGGCCAGCAGGTCTTCATAGGAGGCATAGGCCTTTCCGCCGAAGCGCTCCGCCAACTCTCTGGCACGCTCCTGATTGATATCATAAAAGCCATACACTTGCGCATGAGGGTTGGCAGAATACTCCGGGATGTGACGCACCTGAGCGATTTTTCCGCAACCGATGATACCTACTTTAATAGACATAACAGAACCTCCCTTATACTTTGGCAGTTTTATATTTTTTGCGAAGGCTGATAAACTTTTCCTTAATAACCGGGCCAAGGGTCTGAATCAAAATGACCACGATAAGTACGATGCCCTGGAATGTATCCTGAATATCCGGGCTCAAAGCAGGGATGCTTACGATGATGAAGTTGATGGTAGTATAGCTCAGTGCGCCGAAGAACACGCCAAGGATCTTACCCTTACCGCCGGCCATATTCACACCGCCCAGCACCAGCGCAACAATGGCATACATTTCGTAAGAGGTGCCGGAAGAGGCCGGAGTCACATTGCCGATCTTACAGGCCTGAATAAAGCTGGCAACGCCAACCAGCAGGCCGGTAACGGCAAACACGCTGACCTTCACGCCTTCCACATTGATACCGGTCAGGCGGGCGGTCTTTTCGTTGCTGCCTACTGCGTAGATGCTCTTACCATATTTGGTATTGGACATAACGAAAATAAACAGCAGTGTAATGGCCACAAACAGGAAGGAAATGTAAGGGATCTGAACGCTGCCCAGCCACAAGGAGCCGGTGCCGAACTTCATACGCAGGAAGTTATAGCTGGGCATATCACTGATCATGGAGAACTGGCTGGAAGAAGAGCCGGTCAAGGCCGGATCGATCTTGCGCACCACACTCAGAGTCAGAGAACGATAGATCAGCTGGGTGCCAAGGGTCGCAATAAAGGCAGGCATCTTTGCATAGCCCACCATAATGCCGTTGATCAGGCCACACAGCAAGCCAGAACCCAGTGCTGCCAGAATCATCAGCAGCACATTGCCGCCGCTGGCATTATAGGTCATAATGGTCACGCCGGTGCAAAGCACCAGAGAGGAACCCAGCGACAGGTCGATCTGGCCGGTAATGATGATCATAGCCATACCAATGGCCATAGTACCAACAATAACCGTGTTCTGACTGGACAAAATGCCGGAAATGTGGCCAGGATTAAAGCTGTTGCCATTGGCATTGATGGTGATCGCATACACGACCAGCATGATAATGAATACGAAAATATAACTGTATTTGCTCCAGAGGGTCGTTGCCGTTTTCAACAAGGGAGCACCTGTTTTCTTTGCTTTGTCTGCCATATTAAACCTCATCCTTTCCGGCTGCCGCCACTGCATTGGTAGAGTACATCATCACAGCCTGTTCGCTGATTTGCTCGTGGGGGAAGAACTTGACGATCTGGCCGTCATAAAGCACCACGCAGCGGTCGGCAACCTTCATGATCTCCGGGATCTCCAGCGTATTAATGATCACAGTCTTCCCTTCCCGGGCAAATTGCAGGATCAACTGATAGATCTCTGCCTTTGCGCCCACATCCACGCCCTGGGTAGGATTGTCAAAAATCAGAATATCCGCATCGGTATTGAGCCAGCGGGCTAAAAACACCTTCTGCTGGTTGCCGCCGCTGAGGGCGTTGATGGGATCACCGGGACTGTCGGATTTGATGCGCAGCATTTCCTTCAGCTTCTGGAATTTGACTGTCTCCGTCTTCTGGTCAATGACCGGGTGATTACGGGAAAGAACATGCTCTGCGATCTGACAGTTCTCCAGAATGGTCATATCCGGGATCACCGAATTTTCCTTTCGGTTCGACGGGAGCATAGCCATGTGGTGCTTCATAAAGGTGCTGATATTGCCGCTGACGGCCTTGCCATGGATCTGTACCGTGCCGGATTCGATGGGAAGCGCGCCGAAAATGGTTTGCAGCACTTCGCTGGCACCGGAGCCTGCCAGGCCCGTCAGTGCCACGATCTCGCCTTTGCGGATCTCCAGATCCACATTTCGGAAGCCCTTGCCGGTCAGTTTCTCCAGCTTCAGAACCACATCTCCCAGAGGACGGGGCTCGTAAACATCCTTATCCGCATATTCCTGGCCTATCATGTCAGAGGTGATCTGCTGGGAATTGGTGTCCTTGATGTTGCCGGAAGAGACGAACCGACCGTTGCGGAACACGGTATAGCGGTCTGCAATGGCAAAGATTTCCGGCATTTTATGAGAAATAAAGATGAAGGCAGTGCCCTCGCTCTTCATTTTTTTCAGAATTGAGAACAGGTGGTCAATTTCTTCGTTGCTCAGAGCTGTGGTAGGCTCATCTAAAATCAGCAGCTTGGCATTGGCGTGCAGTGCTCGGCAAATTTCCAGCAGCTGCTTTTCGCTGGTCTTCAGCTCCGAGACCATGGTCAGAGGATCCATATTCACGCCCAGCCGCTCAAAAAGCGTTCTGGTCTTGTCGATCATCTGCTTTTTATCCAGAAGGTGCCACTTGGTCAGCAGCTCCCGGTTCAGGAAAATATTTTCATAAACGGTCAAATCGTTGATAACGCTCAACTCCTGGTGAACGAAGGCGATGCCTGCATTCTCCATGCTGCGGATGGTAGGGCTGGGATAGACCTTGCCATCAAATTCGATATGTCCGGCATCCATGGGGATCACGCCGGTCAAAACATTCATCAATGTGGACTTACCGGCGCCATTTTCTCCCAACAGAGCATGGATCTCGCCGCGTTCCACTTCCAGATGCACATCCACAAGGGCATGAACGCCGCCGAAGGACTTGGATATGCCCTGCATATTCAGGATCGTGTTCATAGGCTTTTCTCCTAACGGTTCAGTATCTGCTTGCGCAGAAGGATGTCCTGCTATCGGCCGGGCATACACTCTGCATTGAAGGGTTGTAAAAAAATTCGGATGCAAGGCTTGGCCTTGCATCCGAATCTGCGCTTAATTATTCGGCATGACCGGTGAAGCCTTCGTACTGGGAGACATTATTCTTGTCCACGATCCAAACGACCTCGTACTTACCGGCACCAACTTCATAATTCCAGTTGCCTGCCAGGTAATCTTCCATGTAGCCGATGACATTGGTCATCATCTTGGGGGAGAAGTAGACGGACATCATATCGTCGAAGTACTTCGCAGCAACAGGAGCCTGAGAAGCCTTGCCGGACATCACATCATACAGTTCCTGCATACCGCCGATTGCGGAAATATAAACTTCCATGTTCTCCAGATCAGCCTTGGTGGTCTCGCTCAGAGCGTTGCCTTCCAGCAGACGCAGCACGCCGAAGGTCATTTCGTCGTCCTGAGAGAAGATGAACAGCTTATTGTTGTTTGCCTTAGCAGCAGCGACGATGTCGGTCAGCTTCTGCTCCAGGTAATCGTAAGCACCGTCAGCGCTCCAGTTGCAGACTACCTTGTAGTCAGCGCACAGGGCGTCGATCTCAGCCTGAGTCCAAACTCTGTTGGTGGAGTAGGTCTGCTTGGTGTGCTCGTCGTAATACTTCAGCTCGCCTCTCAGGAACTGCTCGAAGCCTTCCTGACGACGGGAACAAACGGTACCATTGTCGCCGATCAGGGTGATCATGGTAGCACCGGGCTCCATGCCCTTCTGCTGCAGCCAGTATGCGATACCGGCGCCGCACTGCCAGTTATCACCGGAAGCGTTCAGGATAGCAGACTTGTCGGGGCCTTCAATGATACGGTCGAAAGAAATGAAGGGGATCTTTGCACCGATCAGAGCTTCCTGACCTGCCTTTGCGGAGTCCTCCAGAGCGAAGAACACAACGCCGCAGGCGTCGCCGTTGGCGATGATAGTCTGAACCTGGTCAACCTGCTCTTCACCAGTGGAAGCGGGCATGTAGACAGCCTTGTAGGTGCCCTCTTTGGTGATCTCAGCAGCCTTCTTTTCGGCGTAAGCACCTGCCTGAGCAGTCCAGCCATGGTCAGGGGTGGGACCCAGAATGTAGATGGTCTTGCCGTCGGTCTTGTTGCCGCTGCAGCCCACAAACAGAGCCATGACCAGCAATGCACACAGGACAATACTTAATACCTTTTTCATTGTTTGCACCTCCAAAAAATTTGCAAAGCTTTTATTGCCTTGTCTTACATTATCTTACAGTCCCTTTTTCAGAATGTCAATCTTTTTTCGGTGCCAATTAGTACAATCTACCAATTTTACAATTAGAATACTTGTTATTTTAGCAATTTGCACAATACTTCTTCCCGCTTTTTATTATTTATTTACAATAATACTTTACATTCTTACATTTTTCTTTACATTTTACAATTTTTACAGTATTATAATATCAGCCAAAAAGTTTGGAGGCGATCACATGGCAAAAAAAGCGACTCTTACACAGATCTCTCAGGCCGCAGGCGTATCTATCGCTACGGTATCCCGGGTACTCAGCGGTAAAGACCCGGTAGCCCACAGCACCCGCCAGCGTGTGCTCCATGCCATTCGGGATCTGGAATTTGATGCAGGCCTGCAACCCACCATCCCGGTAGGCGGCGCAATTTTGGCGCTGATCCCGGATTTTTCCAATCCCTTTTACGCCGGGATCATTGAAGGCATTCAGCAGACCGCCCGAGCCAGTGGCTACGAGATCCTGCTTACTCCTACCGCAGACACCTACACCAGTGCCCCCGCACTGGTGGCCATGATCCGCCGGGAGGGCTTCAGCGGCGTTCTGTGGTTGAGCAGCACCCCCGGTTCGGATCTGCTCAACACCGTCGGGCGCAGCGTTCCCATGGTCATGGTGGGTGAATACCCGGAAGATTACCCGGTTTCCTATGTCAGCGTTGACGATGTAAACGCTGCATATCGGGCAGTCAATCACCTGATCTCCACCGGCTGTCGCCGGATCGGTATGGTCAACTGCTCCGGCCGCTACAAATATGCCCGTCACCGAGCCGAAGGCTATCGCAGAGCACTGGCCGATGCCGGTCTGCCCTTTGTATCAGACCAATATACCAGCATCCCCACAATTGACTACACGCTGGCCTATTCTGCCGCACTGCAAGTGCTTCACACAGAGCCGCCACCGGACGCCATCTTCACCTCCTCTGATGTTCTGGCTGCTGCTGTGATCAACGCCGCCACCAGCATGGGACTGCAAATTCCAGAGGATCTAAGCGTCATCGGCTTTGATAATGTTCTGACCAGCCGGATCACCCACCCTTCCATCACCACCATTGCCCAGCCCAGTTTGCAGCTGGGCCAGCAGGCCTGTTCTATTCTGATTGAAAAGATTCAGACCCCTTCCCTGCCGGAGCGGCATATTCTGCTGAATACGGAGCTGATCATCCGGGAATCCACCCGATAAGGCTTTTCAAGCCCCCAAAAAATATTTTAAAAAAGTCGAAAATAACTATTGACAAATTGGTATCGCTGCGCTATAATAACCAAGTGCTTGGACGATTAGCTCAGCTGGCTAGAGCATCCGCTTGACGTGCGGAAGG
>CAYROJ010000024.1:0-16351 GCA_964425865.1 uncultured Oscillospiraceae bacterium
GATCCCATTCTTGGAATCCTCCGTTTTCCTCCGACTGTTATTTTACAGCCCCTTTCGTTTTATTCTTGAGTAGCGGCAGCCTTGACACGAATGATGAACTTATATGTAACACCCTCGTATTCAGCCTTTGCAAAGACATAACCACCGGAAATACCGGCCTCCACACTGGTAACATTTGTTGCAGTGATCTTCAGGCCATTGGTGGAGGGCTCCACATTACAGCACTTCTTAAAATCGTTACTGTAAGTCCAGGTGACATTTTCCTTCACCACATCACCGGTCTTCTTGTTGTAGAACCAGATCTCCAGCTCCTCGCCCACTTCCATCGTGCCCTCGGAAATGGTGTTCCAAGTGCTTCTGATGGCATAATTTGTCACCTTATCCATTTCCTTCACATGAACCTTGCAGGTGACCTTCTGCTCACCAAAGGTGGCAGTGATGGTAATGTTACCATTCTTCAGTGCGGTGACCACGCCGTTTTCAACGGTAGCAACAGTTTCATCAGAGCTTGTCCAAGTGATTTCCGCAGGATCCAGAGAACCACTGTACAGGTTGAAAGTCAGGTTGTCGGGATTCAGTGTCAGATCTTCACGGGTCAATTCCAGCTTCACGAACAGATCACAGGTCACATTGACATCGATCTTGTACTCTTTGTAGCTGACGGTGACAACAGCATTGCCACGAGCCACGGGCTTCACAAGACCTGTTTCACTAACAGTAACGATGGAAGGATCACTGGAGCTGTAAGTAAAAGTCACATCATCGGTGGTATTCTCGGGATTTGCCTTGATATTGAGCTGCGCAGACTGGGTCAGTTCGGTAAAGGACAGGCTCTTGCTGTCGTTGCCGATCAGTTCAATGCCCGTACAGGGAATATCAAGAACCGTGCCGGCTGGAGTAGAACTGGATGTAGTGGTGTTATCAGGTGTTTCAGGCCTGTCCATAAAGCGAATGGCTATAAATACACAGACTGCAACGATTGCCAACAACAAAACTGCAACGATAATGATCATTGAGGTGTTGGAAGGGGCCTCCTGGTTATGGGTAGAGGTCTTTTCATAACCGCTGCTGCGGGCAGTGCCGGCTTTCTTTGTGTTGTTTTTAGAGAACTTGCCGCCCTTAACAGGCTGCTCCTCCATTGTGGTTTCGACGACAGGCTTTGCCTCATCCGATTTGGCCGTGCCGCAGATAGGGCACTGGGCTTCAGTCTCAGAGTAGGAAGAGCCGCAAACGTCACATACGATCTTACTCATTATTACCCTCCGTTCCGATGCGCTGTGCGCACCAAAGTTTTCATTATTATAGCAGTTCTTTCTTAATAAAACAACTAGGAAATCCAAAAATTTCAAGAAAATTAAAGTCTATATTTTGACACTCTTTTTTAAGAATTGACTACATTTTGTATTTCACACCTCTTTTTTGCGGAAAACACCGTTTCTGTCCCCAGAAATCTATTGCATTTTCCCCGGTTTTATTTTATCATAAAGGTATTCATCAAAATGGAGGCGATCATACATGGCAGCACCTAGGCCTGTTTCCCCGATTCTGGACGGTTTTCGTCTGGGACAAACCATCTGTCAGCATGGCGCAGCAGCCTGTTACGCCGCCACAGAGACAACCAGTGCGGCTCCTTTCATATTAAAAGTCATTTCTATCCCTGCCTCCCCTGTTCAAATGGAGGCAATGCTAATGACCGGTGCTTTTTCCGACCGCAGCCATGCCAATCTTTATTTTAAAGAACAGGCACGGGAGGTGCTCAACGAAGCCAAAACCCTGCGCCACATGGCGGCTTTGGGCGGTTATGTGGATTTTGACAGCGTGCAGGTCGTTCCGGCAGCAGAGGAAAACGGCTTTGAAGTATATCTTCTCAGTCCGAAGCAGACTTCCCTTCAGGAAGTTCTGAGTCGACCGGATGTGACTCAGATGGAAATGGTCAATATGGGACTGGATCTTTGCGCAGCTCTGACGACCTGTCGCCACACCGGTTTCTACTACGCAAATTTAAAGCCCAGCAATGTATTTCGCATTGGTGACCGTTACAAGATCGGAGATTTAGGCTTTTTGCCTCTTTCCGCTGTAGGTGTCTCTCCCTTGCCGGATCGATTCACCAGCGATTACACGCCTCCGGAACTACTTGACGGCAGCACACCCATCAGCAGCACAGCTGATGTATATGCGCTTGGGCTCATGCTCTATCAGGCCTATAACGGTGGAATACTCCCCGGGAAAGAAGATGTGGTGGGTAGACTGCTGGCGCCCCCAAAATATGCAGACTACGAGATGGCAGAGATCATCCTGCGTGCCTGCGCCCCGGATCCCAATATCCGCTGGAACGACCCGGAACAGATGGGCTACGCCCTGGCACGGTATATGCAGCGCAACGGTATGCACAATACACCGATCGTACCGTCTGATACTGAAAAAAAGAAATCGGATCGCTTTTCCAAAGTTGAAGAGTTTCTTCCGGAAGTGTACAATGAAGAAGAGTTTCAAGAGACCCTTTGGAGCACCCAACCTCCCGCTCCTGCGCCGCAAAAGCCCGCTGTCCCTGTCAGAAAGAGAAAGCCTCAGGCTCGTCGGCATCTGGGCTTGATTGCCATTATTGTACTGGCAGTAATTCTGGTCATTGAATTGGCCGTCGGAATTTGGCTGCTTACCCAAAAGGATCGCCCATCGGAGGAAAAAGCCGCTTTTTCCCACACTGTACAGCTTCAATATCCCCTTCCCCGATCCCCGGAAGCCCACAATCAAAGCATTGCTTTTTAAAGAAAGAAACAGGTGAGTTTATGATCGCAGTCTTAAAAGCCGGAACCGGCCCTGACCAAATTGAAATGCTCAAACACTGGCTGGAAAATATGGGACTGGAGGTTCACAGCTATCCCGGCATCGACTCAACCATTTTAGGCATTATCGGAGAAACCAACCGGGTGGACACTCAGCTGCTGGAGTCCATGGAGATCGTTCAGTCCGTGTGCCGGGTCTCCGACCCTTTTAAGCAGGCAAACCGTAAATTCCATCCTCAGGATACAGTGGTGGCATTCGAAAATGTAAAAATCGGTGGCGGTCACTTTATGACCATCGCCGGCCCATGCAGTGTAGAGTCTGAGACGCAGATCATCGAAGTTGCACAAGCCGTAAAAAAAGCCGGCGCACAAGTTCTGCGTGGTGGCGCATTTAAGCCCCGTACCTCGCCTTATGCCTTTCAGGGGCTGGGCGAAGATGGGCTGAAGCTATTGTTGCAGGCAAAAAAAGAGACAGGCCTTCCCATTATCACTGAGATCATGACTGTCAATGCGCTTGATCTGTTTACCGATGTGGATGTTATTCAGGTCGGCGCCCGCAATATGCAAAATTTTGACCTTCTAAAAGAACTGGGCAAATCCAATAAACCCATTTTACTCAAGCGTGGATTGGCAAACACCTTACAGGAGCTGCTGATGAGTGCGGAATATATCATGCACGAAGGTAACGATCAGATCATTCTCTGTGAGCGAGGCATCCGTACCTTTGAGCCCCGAACCCGTAACACACTGGATCTGTCCGCCGTCCCAGTGCTTCATGAGCTTTCTCATCTGCCGGTCGTGGTGGATCCCAGCCACGGCACCGGTATTGCAAAACTAGTTGCCCCCATGGCTATGGCCGCCGTGGCCTGCGGTGCCGATGGACTTATGGTGGAAGTCCACAACGATCCGAAGCACGCCCTTTGTGACGGTGCACAGTCACTGACACCGGAACAATTTCAGGCACTAAACCAGAAAGTATCCCAAATCCGCAGTATTTTATAACCCTGCCGAAAAGGAGGCTGTCCGATGGAAATCATTCAAATTCACGCTTCAAAAGAATATTCGGTCAAGATCGGCACCTCCCTCCTTTCAGTTCTTGGGCAGGAAGTTACTTCTTTGGTCAAAGGACGCACTGCTGCCATCATCAGCGACAGCAATGTATGGCCCCTTTACGGCGAAGCCGTGGAAAAGAGTTTAAAAAGTGCAGGCTTCTCTCTGCATAGTTTTATAATTCCTGCCGGAGAAAAAAGCAAAAACGGAGATACTTACCTTCATCTTTTGAACTTTTTAGCAGAAAACCAGTTAACAAGATCCGACTGCCTTGTGGCATTGGGCGGCGGTGTGGTCGGTGATCTGACCGGATTTGCAGCAGCAACCTTTCTGCGTGGAATTTCCTATATCCAAGTCCCCACCACTCTGTTGGCCATGGTCGACTCCTCAGTGGGCGGCAAAACGGCCATCGACCTTCCTGTCGGTAAAAACTTGGCCGGTGCTTTTTACCACCCCGACCTGGTTCTCTGTGATTTGAACACCCTCGACACCCTCTCTTCGCAAACCTTCTCTGATGGCTGTGCAGAGGTCATCAAATACGGTCTTTTATTTGATGAGCAGCTTTTTTCTCAATTAGAGCAGGAAGGCCTGACATTTCAACGAGAATCCGTCATTGCCAGATGCGTGGAATTAAAGAAAAATGTGGTAGCCCAGGACGAATTTGACACCGGCGTGCGCCAGCTGCTTAATTTAGGACACACCATTGGCCATGCGATCGAAAAAGCCAGCCATTATACCCTCTCCCATGGCATGGCCGTGGCTGCCGGGATATGCATCATCACAAGAGCTACCGGAAATGAACCTCTAGCCCGACGGCTGGAAAAAATCATGGTTTCCTTTGATCTTCCAACCACCACCGATTATCCGGCCGACCAATTGATAACCGCCATTTTGTCGGATAAAAAACGCAATGCAGATCAAATCACCCTTGTAATCCCAGCAACCATTGGTTGCTGCCTCAGAAAAAACATTCCCATTTCTCAGCTTGAAACTCTTATAAAGGCAGGAATGTAGTATGGACATCACGATTTTTCCAGAAAAGCTGCAAGGGCAAATCAATGCCATCCCCTCAAAGTCTCAAGCCCATCGTTTGCTGCTGTGTGCCGCCCTGGCCGACAAGCAAACGCATATCAAAATCCAAACAATCTGTGATGATTTAATGGCAACTATTGGTTGCATCACTGGTTTTGGTGGAGAAATTGAGCATAATTTTGGAATATCCGAGACTGTTACCCCCCTCCAAAAAATTCCATCCACAGCCCTGTGTAACTGTGGTGAAAGCGGCTCCACCCTGCGCTTTATGCTGCCCCTGGCCGGAGCCTTAGGCATCGAAACGCTCTTTTTGCTAGAGGGCCGTTTACCCTATCGTCCGCTCTCTCCCCTTTGGGAGGAAATGGAGCGGCACGGCTGCCATCTTTCCTGGGTCAGCCGTAGTCAGCTACAAGCGGAAATTGGAAAGGTTTCTGCCAAAGTAACTGCCGGTCTGCGGCTAACAGGCAGGCTCTGTCCCGGCCATTATCGTTTGGACGGGAATATTTCCAGCCAGTACATTTCCGGTCTTTTGATGGCCTTACCCCTTTTGAATGGAGAAAGCTATCTGGAACTGATCCCCCCAGTGGAGTCCAAGCCCTACATTGATATGACCCTGCAAACGCTGGATGCATTTAAAGTACATTGGCACGGTTTCCGCACCTGTGGCAACCAGAAATTTATCACCCCCGGTACCGTTTTTGTGGAAGGCGACTGGAGTAACGCCGCATTCTGGATCGCCGCTAACGCACTGGGTAGCCAAATACAGATCAGCGGTCTTAAAAGCGACTCTATTCAAGGAGATAAAGCCATTGTCCCCCTGCTGGATCAGTTAAAAAATCATGCCGTCATTTCTGCTGCCGATATTCCCGATCTTGTTCCCATTTTAGCAGTGGTAGCTGCTGCAAATCAAGGCGCTGTCATCACAGATGTTCGCCGGTTACGCCTTAAAGAATCAGACCGGGTCTGCGCTGTGGTGGATATGCTTCAAAGCCTCGGCGGTAAGGCTATGGCAGATGACAACACCATAACCATCTACCCCACTCCATTGATCGGCGGCACAGTAGATGCTAAAAATGACCACCGCATTGCCATGAGTGCCGCTATCGCTTCCACACTCTGCCAAAAACCTGTGACCATTTTAGGTGCAGAATGTGTCAGCAAATCTTATCCGAATTTCTGGAAAGAATTTACCCGTCTTGGAGGTAAAATATGAGCTCGACCTACGGCGAAAATTTAAAACTCTCCATTTTTGGTCAATCCCACGGCAAAGCCATTGGTATGACTCTGGATGGGATCCCGGCCGGATTATCTGTCAATTTTGAAGATCTTCAGCGCTTTCTGGAGCGTCGGGCACCCGGGCATTCTCCCCTGTCCACTGCCCGCCGGGAAAGCGACCGGCCAGAGTTTCTGTCCGGCATTGTCGATGGCTTTACCTGCGGCGCACCCATCGCAGCCATTATTGAAAACAACGATACAAAACCTGCTGATTATCAGCAGTTCAAGGACATCCCCAGACCCGGCCATGCTGATTTCACCGCTCATATAAAATACGGTGGATTTCAGGATGCTTCCGGCGGCGGACATTTTTCCGGGAGATTGACCGCTCCGCTGTGCATTGCCGGCGGACTTTGCCTTCAGTGGCTGGATGCCATGGGCATTCACATTGGTGCCCACATTATCCAAATTGGTTCACGATCTGCTCCACGGTTTAACGACATCACCCCTGAATTAGACAAAGTGGGCCATATTTTCCCCACTTTGACTCCGGAAGACTCAGATGTCTTTCAATCGGTCATTGAAAATGCCCATTCCTCAGGCGACAGTGTGGGCGGCAGGATCGAATGCGCCGTTACCGGACTTTCTGCCGGTCTTGGCACCCCCATGTTTGGCGGTATGGAAAGTCGACTGGCGCAAATTCTTTATGGCATTCCGGCTGTTAAAAATGTAGGCTTTGGATGGAGCGAGGATTTTTCTTCTCATTTTGGCAGCGAAAGCAATGACCCTTTCACCGTTGAAAACGGTCAAATTCAAACAACCACCAATCATTGCGGCGGCATACTGGGCGGTATTACTACCGGAATGCCTATCGTTTTTGATGTGACGATCAAACCCACGGCATCGATTGCAAAGCCACAACGAAGTGTTTCTCTCAGTCAAATGGAAAACATCACATTGATGGTCAGCGGTCGCCACGATCCCTGTATCGTCCCCCGGGCGGTACCTGTGGTGGAAGCTGCGGCAGCCATTGCCATTTTCGATGCCATTTTGGACAATTACCCAAGATAACGAGGAAACAACATGGACATTACTCAACTGCGTCAGCAAATCGACGATGTAGATGATCAGCTTGTGAAGCTGTTTATTCAGCGCATGGAGATTTCCAGCCAAATTGCAGACTACAAAAAAGGACAAAACCTCCCCATCTTTGACCCTCTTCGGGAACGGCAAAAATTGACCGATGTGGCTTCCAAGGTCACACCGGAGCTGGAAAGCTCGGTAAAAGTGCTGTACAGCCTTTTGTTCGAATTGAGCCGTAGCTATCAAAGCCAGAAGAATACTGCCTCAACCACTTTGTTCCATTCCATTTCCCATTCCATTGAAACCACACCAAAGCTCTTCCCTCCTCAAGCCATGATCGCCTGCATGGGCGCTGAGAATGAACGGCTAAAGTATGCGATGCAGCGATTGTTCAAATCGCCTGCTCCGCTGTATTTCCAGTCCACTCAGGCGGTATTTGCTGCTGTCGACCAGGGAATGTGCCGCTACGGTCTGCTTCCGCTGGATGACACTGCTGTTTATGACCAGCTTAGTGCGCATCATTTTTATATCATCCGCTCTTTCCGTATGCAAAAGATCGGTGGCAAGGTGATACAGTTTATTCTCTTTGGTAAACAATTGGAAATCTATCCCGGTGCAGACCGAACCAGCCTGATGCTGGCCTTACCGAACCAGCCCGGGAGCTTATACCGGGTCTTAGCGCGGCTTTATACGCTGGGACTGAACATCGCAAAGCTGGACTCTCGGCGCAGTCCCTGCAAAGAATATAAGATGCTGTTCTATTTCGATTTGGAAACATCCATCTACTCTCAAGAATTCATCCACCTCATGTGCGAGTTGGACGATCTGTGCGAGGATTTTCAATACCTGGGCAGCTACACAGAGGTGGTTTGAATGATATGCGGCCTGTTGGGACAGGGATTGGGACATAGCTATTCCCCTGCGATCCATGCTCTATTGGGGGACTATGAATATACTTTGATTGAAAAAGAGCCGACGCAAATCGAAGAATTCTTGCATCAGGGCAATTTTGACGGTCTGAATGTGACCATGCCCTACAAAAAAACCGTCCTTCCCTATTTAGACCAGCAAACGGAAACAGCAAAAAAATTGGGGGCTGTGAACACGATCATTCGCCGCTCTGACCATTCGCTTCTGGGGCACAATTCCGACTATTTTGGCTTTTTATATATGATTCGCCGCAGTGGTCTAACTGTTGCCGGTAAAAAGTGTCTGGTGCTGGGCAGCGGCGGTGCATCCAATACGGCCATGGCCGTGTTGCGTGAATTGAACGCTTGCCCAATGGTGATCTCCCGAGCAGGTGAAAACAATTACAGCAATTTACACCTGAATGCCGACGCACAGATCATCGTCAATACAACCCCCGTGGGGATGTACCCTTACTGTGGCAACTCTCCCATTGACCTTTCTGCCTTTCCAAAATTGGAGGGAGTGCTGGATGTAGTCTATAACCCTGCACGAACGAAACTGCTTTTAGATGCTGAAGCCAGAGGACTGAATACTGCAAACGGTCTATGGATGCTGGTTGCCCAGGCCGCTGAAAGCAGCCACTACTTTACCGGTCACCCCATCAGCCATGCAAAAATCGAGGAAGTCTATGAAAAAATCCGTTATCGCATGGAAAATATTGTTCTGATCGGTATGCCCGGATGCGGCAAATCCACCATCGGTGCAGCCTTGGCAGAGCATTTGAGCAGGCCCTTTGTTGACATTGATCAGGAAATTGAAAAGGCTGCCGGAAAAACCATCCCTGCCATCTTTGCCGAAGATGGAGAAGCTGCTTTCCGGCAATTGGAGACTCAAATATTACGACACTTTGGCCAGGAATCCGGTCTTGTCATCGCAACCGGCGGCGGTTGTGTGACGAGAAAAGAAAACTATGATCTTCTTCACCAAAACGGTCATATTCTCTGGCTCAGGCGAGCTCTTTCCACACTTGAAACAAAGGGCCGACCGCTATCTATTGACCTTCATAGTATGTATGCTCAGCGAAAGTCCCTTTACGAATCTTTTGCCGACCGCTGTATCGACAATAATGGTACCATTGAAAACACTTTGGTTCAAATTCTGGAGGAAAAACCATGAAAATACTGGTTTTAAACGGCCCCAATATCAATATGCTCGGCATTCGAGAGCCGGATATTTACGGCCGTGATACCTATGCCGCTCTTTTATCCTTACTCGATCGCACAGCTTGGGAGTTAAAGGTAGAAATGGAGCATTTCCAGTCCAATCACGAAGGTGCTCTAGTCGATAAAATACAGCAATCTTACGGCAAATTTGATGCCATTATTATCAATCCAGCCGCTTATACCCACACTTCTATTGCCATTTTAGATGCACTGAAAGCAGTCAGTCTTCCCGCAGTGGAAGTACACATCTCTGATATTAGCAGCCGTGAACCCTTTAGGCAGATCTCTTACCCCGGTCAGTATTGTGAGAAGTCCATCATTGGCCAGGGAATCAATGGTTATCGGCAAGCCATGGAGTATCTGGTAAAGCGATATGCGTAAAAAAGTGCCTGTCCCAACCGGGACAGGCACTTTTGATATGCAATTAGGCCTTTTCCAGAGCCAGAGTTCTGGTAGTCAGATCGCAGACTTCGCTGGGTCCAAAGTACTGAATAGCACCGGGATAAGTGTAACAGGTTTCCACTGCCCACTCCGCTCTGCGCTCGGCAAAATACTGGAAGGGCTTGCCGTCCAGCTCCACCAGAGCCTTGCGGATAACAGGCTTGTCAGAACCGTTTCTGCGTTCGATATTCATCATCTTGGTGATGGGCATACCACCAGCCACCCACTCCTCAGCAGGCTTGGACAGATTGGAGACCTTGGACAGGTATCCGGTGTAGCCGTACTGGATCAGCATGAAGGCGTTGTAGCCCAGAGAGTAGCAGTAGTCAGCATCGAAGTTGGAGGGGAAAGCACAGCGGCCTTCATAGCCCAAGAAGTGATGCAGAGCAGAGAACTTACCGGTATAAGTGCCAGCCTTCTTCCGCTCGGCAAGGTTTGCCTTGACCAGAGCAGAGAACAGCTTCTCGGACTCGATCAGAGAAACCTGAACATTACCATGGGGGTCACGCTCCAGGAACAACTGCTGCTGAATATTCTCCGGCAGGATGGCGAACACTGCCATGGACTCCTTGGTCAAGCCGTTCTCAATGAAAGCATACTTCTCCTGCCAGCTGGGCAGTGCGTTAAACTGGGCAGTCTTTTCACCGGCCAGCAGCTCATTGATCTCAGCGATCAGCACGGAGAACTCAGGCACAAACTCCACGATGCCCTCGGGGATGATGGCAACACCGAAGTTCCAGCCCTTTGCTGCACGGTTTGCCACAGAATCAGCAATGTAATCAGCGATCTGAGCCAGGCTCATCTTCTTCGCAGCCACTTCTTCGCCGATCAGGCAAATATTGGGCTGTGTCTCCAAAGCGCACTCCAGAGCCACATGGGAGGCAGAACGACCCATGACCTTGACGAAATGCCAGTACTTCTTAGCGGAGTTAGCATCACGCTCAATGTTGCCGATGATCTCGGAATAGGTCTTGGTGGCGGTGTCGAAGCCGAAGGAGCACTCGATGTCCTCGTTCTTCAGGTCGCCGTCGATGGTCTTGGGGCAGCCGATGACCTGCACGCCGGTGTTGTGAGCGGCGAAGTACTCAGCCAGACAGGCGGCGTTAGTATTGGAATCGTCACCACCGATAATAACAATGGCCGTGATGCCATGTTTCTTGCAGACCTGGGCAGCCACATCAAACTGTGCCTCAGTTTCCAGCTTGGTACGGCCGGAACCGATAATGTCAAATCCGCCGGTGTTGCGGTACTCATTGATGTACTCGTCGTCAAAGATGATATAATCATCTTCCAGCAGACCGCTGGGGCCGCCCTTAAAGCCGTAGAGCACATTTTCCTTGTCGGTGGCCTTCAAGGCATCATACAGGCCACAAATAACATTATGACCGCCGGGTGCCTGACCGCCGGACAGGATCACACCCACTACCTGCTTGCGAGCAGCAGAAGTGTTCTGTCCTTTCTGGAAGGTGATCTCATTCTTGCCATAAGTGTTGGGGAACAGAGCCTTGATCTTTTCCTGATCTGCAACAGACTCGGTTGCATTGCCGTTTTTCACGGAAATTTCGCTGATACCGTTACGCAGCATACCCGGCAGTTTAGGGGCATACTGGTATCTTGCGATCTGCAGAGGTGACTTTTTCATCGTAAAAACTCCTTGCGTTGTTTTATTTATAATCTAACAAATACATTATACTCTATTTTGCATCAAAGGTAAATAGGGATTTTAGTGATAAAATCAACAATTTTTTTATTTTTTGACAGAAACTCTTATTGCAAAAAATGCATTGCAATCATGGAAAAGTATGTTATAATATATTTGAAAAAATGTGGCTTTCTGTCACAATAATAGAAAGGATTGATTCCAATGGCTCTTGTAACTACTACCGAGATGTTCAAGAAGGCTTACGACGGCGGCTACGCCATCGGCGCTTTCAATGTCAACAACATGGAGATCGTTCAGGCGATCACCGAAGCTTGTAAGGAAGAAAAGGCTCCTGTCATCCTGCAGGTTTCCAAGGGCGCTCGTGCTTACGCCAACCACACCTACCTGGTTAAGCTGGTGGAGGCTGCTGTTATCGAATGCCCCGAGATCCCCATCGCTCTGCACCTGGACCACGGCGACTCCTTCGAGACCTGTAAGTCCTGCATCGACGGCGGTTTCACCTCTGTTATGATCGACGCTTCCTCCAAGCCCTTCGAGGAGAATATCGAGATCACCAAGCGTGTTGTTGAGTACGCTCACGATCACGGTGTTGTGGTCGAAGCTGAGCTGGGCGCTCTGGCCGGCGTGGAAGACGAAGTTAGCGTTGACGCTGACAAGGCTCACTACACCCGTCCCGAGGAAGTGGAAGAGTTCGTTGCCCGTACCGGCTGCGACAGCCTGGCCATCGCCATCGGCACTTCCCACGGCGCTTACAAGTTCAAGCCCGGCACCAACCCCCAGCTGCGTTTCGACATTCTGGAGAAGATCATCGAGAAGCTGCCCGGCTTCCCCATCGTCCTGCACGGTTCTTCCTCCGTTCCCCAGGAATATGTTGAGATGGTCAACACCTACGGCGGTGCAATGCCCGGTGCCATCGGTGTGCCCGAAGATCAGCTGCGTCACGCTGCTGAGCTGGCTGTCTGCAAGATCAACATTGACTCCGACCTGAGACTGGCCATGACCGGCACTGTGCGTAAGTTCTTCGCCGAGCATCCCGACAAGTTCGATCCCCGTGAGTACCTGAAGCCCGCCCGTGCCAACATCAAGGAACTGGTTCGCCACAAGCTGGTGGATGTTCTGGGTTGCGCAGGCAAGGCCTGATTTACCTAAAAAATCCTCCCGAAATTCGGGAGGATTTTTCTATATTCCGGCTTCCAACCTGCGGTTGGAAAATACTTTTCTTAAATTCAACCGCTGATTGGTTGCTTTTTCCAAACTTTTCGGGTAAGTTAGATATGTGATCACAAGAAATTTTGAATTAGGAGCTGTTACATTATGACCATTGGCAATATCATTTCAAATCTGCGAAAAGAACAGAATATGACACAAGAAGCGCTGGCCAACGCCTTGGGCGTTACCAATCAGGCCGTTTCCAAGTGGGAGTCTGACCAGAGCTGTCCCGATATTTCTTTGCTCCCCACCATTGCTGACCTGTTTGGTGTCTCCATCGGCTATCTGTTTGGCCGAACGGATAGCCGCGCTGCCTCCGCCCCCTTCCTGCCCTGGGAAAACGACGCCACCATTCGAATTGTTGTATACCGAGGCCACACCTATTTGTCCAACTACGCCAAAGCCGATGAGATCCACGTCCGACTGTCTGATGCCGTGGTTCAGAATGTGGAGTGCGCTGTTTCTCTGACCATTGACGGAAATGTTTACCTAAACGCCACCGCTGGCGGCAATCTGACCTGTGACGGTGTGATGGGCAGCGTACAGGCCAACGGCAATGTATCCTGCGACGAGGTCCGTGGCAGTGTCCGATCCGGTGGCAGCACCACCTGCGATGATGTGGGCGGAAATGTCACCGCCGGGGGCAGTGTCAACTGCAACGACATCACAGGAAATGTCAATGCTGGCGGCAGTGTCAACTGCGACAACATTGAAGGCAGTGTTACCAGCAGCGGCACCATCAACAATGACAAAAAACATGTGATCGAACTGAAAAACGGCGCCATCCGGATCAATGGGGTCGATGTTAACAGCAACGGCGCCACCGTTAGCGACGGTGTGATTGAGCTAAACGACGGTGCAGTCCGTATCGACATCGAATAAGCAAAAACCAGAGCAGGCTCTCCCTGCTCTGGTTATTTTTTCAGTTAATCCTCCACCCGGCGGATGTTTGCTCCCAAAGCGGTCAATTTTTCCACCAGATTTTCGTAGCCACGCTCGATATAGTGGATATTTTCTACTCTGGTAGTACCCTCAGCCACCAAACCTGCAATCACCAATGCCGCACCGGCACGCAGATCCCGGGCAATGACCGTACTGCCTTTGAGCTTTTCACGGCCGTTGATAGTGGCGGTCTTTCCGTTGACCTCGATCTTTGCGCCCATGCTTTCCAGCTCTGCGCAGTAGCCGAAGAACCGAGTCTCGTAGACACTTTCCGTCAATCGGCTAATGCCGTCAGCTAAGGTCATACATACGCAGATCTGAGCCTGCATATCAGTGGGGAAACCGGGATAGGGACGAGTTTTGACCGTAGTTGCGTAGAGTCGCTGATTATTGCTGATGCGGATGGCATCGTCAAACTCCTCGATCTCTGCGCCCATCTCTTCCAGCTTGATGGTGATACACTCCATGTGCTTGGGGATCACATTTTTTACCAGTACATCACCGCCGGTGATGACCGCCGCAGCCATATAAGTGCCTGCCTCGATCTGGTCGGGAATGATGGCATAGGTGCCGCCCTGCAGCTTTTCAACGCCACGAATTTTAACAGTATCCGTACCGGCACCCATAACATTGGCACCCATAGTATTGAGATAGTTGGCAAGGTCAACAATATGAGGCTCTTTTGCAGCATTTTCGATGACCGTCATGCCCGGCAGCAAAACCGCTGCCATCATAATATTGGCAGTTGCACCAACAGAAGCCATATCCAGGCTCACTCTGCCGCCCTGCAGTCCATCCTTGCCGGGGTGCATTTCTACATATTTCTCGGTCTCCTCTACCTTGGCACCCAGCGCACGAAAGCCCTTGATGTGTTGGTCGATAGGGCGGCTGGCAAAGCTGCATCCGCCGGGCAATGCTACATGGCAATGACCCTGACGACCCAAAAGCGCACCCATCAAATAATAGCTGGCACGCATTTTCTTCACCAGAGAAACCTCCGGCTCAATATCGTGAATGACTGTGCTGTCGATTTCCACCACACCGGGTTCCGGATAGGCGATTTTCGCACCCAGTCCCTCCAAAATTGCAAGCAGAATACGGACATCGCTGATGTCCGGCACATTTTCAATACGGGAAACGCCATTGACCAGCAAGGATGCCGGAATAATGGCCACAGCAGCATTTTTGGCGCCGCTGATGGTGACCTCGCCACGCAGGGGGTTACCACCGACAATTTCATATCTTGCCAAGGGTGAATCACTCCTTGTTAACAACTATTTTGGGAAACTTTTACATTCTAACTATAACACAATTAAAAAGTTATGTAAAGTATTATTTCCGATTTTCACCCGAATAATCGAAATTATCTGCGCAGTCCTTTGGGATAATGGTTTTTTAGAGTTTTACCATCGCCCTTCCCCCATCCGAGGGAGTATCCATCCACCTGGACCAGGCACCAGCCCTTGACCTCAGCCGAAAGCGTTTCTCCATGCATATAGGTCTTGATCTCATTGCTGTCCGCCGGAAACGAAACACTTCTTTTGCAGGCCTTCAGCCACAAGGCAAGGGCGTGAGCCGGCTCGAACCGATCCTTTTTCACTTCCCCCAGTTCAAGACCCGGCCGCAGCACCTTCAGCCCCCGCAGGGAAGGCAGATCATCCGGTGCCCAATAAAGACTATTGCCAAACAGGATCGCCTTCCCTTTTGGCAAAGTAATATCCATATCTTTTGCAAAATCAACCCACTGCTTTGGCAGTTTGTCACCGATGCAGGGCTCCCCGTCTCTCTCTTCCTCTCCCAGCTTATGCAGGACAGCCAGGAAATGTCCCTCTCCCAGCAGCTTGTGTGGCCACAAACGGAAGGAGCTGTTCTCCCCGGCCACGAACCAAGGCGCTTCCACTTCTTCCGGCACAAACTCCGGATGCTCCTGCAAAAAGAGTGCCACAGTCTGCTCATTTTCCTCCGGTGCAAAGGTACAGGTGGAATAAACCAATCGTCCACCGGCACGAAGAAGCTGCGACGCAGAGTTCAAGATTTCCTGCTGACGGCGGGCGCACATTTCCACGGTCTCCTGGCTCCAATCTGTGACGGCGGCCTCTTCCTTGCGGAACATTCCTTCACCGGAACAGGGGGCATCCACCAGAACTCGATCAAAAAAACACGGCAATTTCTTAGCCAGGTTTTCCGGCTTTTCATTGGTTACAAGTGCATTTGCGATCCCCAGCCGTTCAACATTTCGTGCCAAAATTTTTGCTCTGGTAGGATGGATCTCATTACACAGCAGCAGGCCCTCTCCTTGCAAATATCCGGCAATTTGTGTAGACTTTCCACCAGGTGCAGCACACAGATCACACACCCGTTCCCCGGGTCGGACACCCAGCATGGCAACAGGTGCCATGGCACTGGCCTCCTGTAAGTAGTATACGCCAGCCTCATGATAGGGGTGCAAGCCGGGACGGCTATCCGGGTCATAGTAAAATCCCTGCTTTTCCCACGGCACGGCTGCCCCCACAAAGGGCAGGTCTGCTCTCTCCCCTTTCAGCAGATTGAAGCGCAGAGCCACTGCCCGAGGTCGTTCCAGACTCTTTAGAAAATCCTCATATTCGTTACCCAATTGGGTCTTTATTCGATTTAAAAACGCCTCCGGCAGCATAACATTCATTCCCTCCAAAATGAGTTTGTATCATTATAGCACAAATCATTCATGATTTCCACCCAAGAATAAAGAATCATAAAAAGGAGCTGCCAAAGGGCGGTCCAATAAAACAGTATAATAAAGTTTTCGGGAAGGCGGCATGAGT
>CAYROJ010000025.1:0-16028 GCA_964425865.1 uncultured Oscillospiraceae bacterium
CACAATTTCTCCCATAAATCAATTCCCGACCGCAGAAAAATACCTTGCGTAAAACATTCATCTATGCTAAAATGTAAAAAATACATTCAAAGGAAGCGTTACTATGAGTGAAATAATCGTGGAACAGCCCAAAAAGCGAATGCTCTCCGGCATCAAGCCCTCGGGCGATCTGACCCTTGGCTCCTACCTGGGGGCGGTGAAGAACTGGGCAGAGCGGGCTGACCAGTATGATTGCTTTTATTTTATGGCGGATATGCACGCCATCACCGTCCGGCAAAACCCGGCTGACCTGCGCCGCCGCACCCTGGAGCAGCTGGCCCAGTACATTGCCTGCGGCCTTGACCCGGAAAAGAATACCCTGTTCATCCAGAGCCATATCCACCAGCACGCAGAGCTGGGCTGGGTGCTGGACTGCTACGCCATGTTTGGCGAGCTGAGCCGCATGACCCAGTTTAAGGATAAGTCTGCCAAAAATGCCGATAACATCAACGGCGGCCTGTTTACCTATCCTGCCCTGATGGCAGCGGATATTTTGCTCTACCAGCCCGATCTTGTGCCTGTTGGTGAAGATCAGAAGCAGCATGTGGAGCTGACCCACACCATTGCCCGCCGCTTTAACGGCATTTATGGTGATGTATTCAAGATCCCCGAACCCTTCGTGCCCAAGGTGGGTGCCCGGATCATGAGCTTGACCAATCCCACCGCCAAAATGTCCAAGTCTGAGAACGAGGATACCGGCCGGGTGCTGCTGATGGACGATCCTGCCTTTATCATGAAGCAGTTTAAGCGTGCAATTACCGACTCCGACACGGAGAACTGTGTCCGCTATGATAAGGAAAACAAGCCCGGCGTGGCCAACCTGATGACCATTTATTCTGCTGTCACGGGCAAGACCTTCGAGGAAATCGAAACTGAGTTTTCCGGCTGCGGCTATGGTGTGTTTAAGCCTGCCGTCGGGGAAGCGGTGGTGGAGACCCTGCGTCCCATTCGGGAGGAGGCCAGCCGCCTGATGAAGGACAAGGCCTATTTGGAAGGTGTCTACAAGGCTGGTGCAGAAAAGGCATCCTATGTGGCGGAAAAGACCCTGCGTAAAGTCTATAAAAAAGTGGGATTTGTGGCCCGATAAGTTTTTTGCCCCAGAAGCACTTTCTGGGGCAAAAATTTCAGCAAAATCGGAAATCCAACTGCTGGTTGTGTAGGTTTCGTACCAACGGTTGACCCAACTTAACCAACTGTCGGTGGAAAGATGGTCCGGATCGTTGTATCATAGGCCTATCACAAGAAAGGAGCGACCACAATGAAAACCATTGGAAGCAGAATTGCAATGCTGAGAAAAGAGCGGGGCATGACCCAGGAGGACTTGGCTCAGGCCATGGGTGTCAGTGCCCAGGCGGTGAGCAAGTGGGAAAATGATGTGTCCTGCCCGGACATTTCTATTTTGGTCCAGCTGGCAACCACCCTCCATACCACCACGGACTACATTCTCTCCGGCAAGGCAGATGATGTCCGCTGTGTGCCGATGGAGCAGCGAAAAGACCTTAGCGAATTGACCTTGCGGATCAAGGTGTTGTCCGCTGACGGAGATAAGGTCCGTGTGAATTTGCCCGTGCCCCTGCTGCGTGCCATGATGGATGCGGGCTTGGATATTGCGTCGGAAACCACTGGCATAGCATCACTGAAGAATATCGACATGAAGCAGATCATGCTGCTTATCGAAAACGGAACCATCGGCAAGCTGGTGGAAGTGGAGAGCAGCGAAGGAGATACGGTCGAGGTCGTGGTGGAATGAGGATCCGGATCAAAGAAAGTGGGAAACCTTCTTTTTTGATTATTCTGCCAACCTGGCTGGCCTTCTGGGGACTTTCCTTTGGGCTGAAACAGGGTAGAAAATACAGCGCAAAAGTGCCAAAAATTTCAAAAATTGCCTTGAAACAAATCAAAAAGGCAGTCAAACAGACAAAACGCCGCTACCGCCATTATGAGCTTGTTTATGTAGAGAGTGATGAAGGCGATGTGGTGCGCATCACCTTATGAACGGAAAAAGCCGCCTTTTGGGCGGCTTTTTGCTTTTTAATTACATTTGGATGCAAAATCCGGCAGGCCATAGCCTCGGATTTTGGGATCTCCCACCAATATGTGGCGATAAGCGACTTGATTGTTAATGTTGCCCTCAATGGTGGTGATGTACTGCCCCTGAACGGATACCACGATGCCCACATGGTCAGACCAGCCGGTGTTGCCCCCAAAGGATTTGGCACCCTTTGAAGAGTAGAAAATCAGATCTCCGGGGCTGGGGATGTATCGATCATCTTCTTCCCAGCGGTTTATGTTCTGAAATAGCTGGATATGCCGCTGGCAACCGCATTCCGTGGGAATGATGTCTGTCCAGCCCAAGTCGATGGCCACGGCGCTGACAAATGCAGAACACCAGGCATCGCTGTATTTGACCGCATAGCCTTGCGCCAGAGGTGTATGGCTGTTGTATAAATCAATGATGGGTTTGTGACTGCCGTCGGACTCATTGCTTCCCAGCCATTTTTCTGCGGCTTCAATGTACTGCTGCCGCAAAGCGGCTTCTGATGCGTCCATTTTCTTTTGCCCAAAGCCGACAAAGATATAGAAATATGTAAAAATCAGCACCGCTGCTGCAAAAATGGCAGTAATTGCCAAAATGCGGCGCTTTTTCATTATCTCGACCATGATCCGAACCTCCTGTGCCTTCTAATTCTAGCAATTTCCGGCAGAGATTACAAGAGGTGGATTATAAACTTTTCTTAAAGAAACAGATACAGCACCAGCGTCAGCATGGCAGTGGAGCGGTCTTCTTCGCAATCTCCGGCCAAAAGCAGCAGCAAAAGAACGACGATCAGATCGCCGGTATCAAAATCCGGTGGCAAAAGGTTTTTCAGAAAACCGGAAACGCTGCCATGTTCCGGCGGCTTCGGCGGCGGCCCGGGGTGGGGGGGCGGTGGAGGTGGCTCCGGTTTTGGCAGCGGAGGTGGTGGAGCCGGACGGCGTGGGGGCTGTGGTGGCCGTTTTTCCGGCACATGACTGCGCTGATAAGAGCCGTCGGGTTGAGGAATATACCGGTTGTACATAAGATCACCTGCCTGTGGAGGATGGGCTTCCCCGCTGCGCTAAGGTGGAGGAAGCGATTTTAGCGATTTTCGCTGCACGCATGGCCTTTTCCAGCTTGCTGACCCGATCCTTGCTTAAGTAAGCCCCTAACGCTTGCAGAAGTGCACGCTCCCGCTTGTCGATATTGCTGGTTTGGGCAAGGCTGGATATTTTTTGGATGGTTGCGATGTCGATGTTTCCAAAGGCGTTTTCCTGCCTTGGCGGTGTATCCGACCGTGGCGGCGGTGGAGGTGGATCATCCTTCTTTTGACCGCCCATGGCCTGAGCCATGGACATGATCTGCTGCATCATTTGAGGGTTGTTTAAAATATTGCCCAGCTTTTCTTCCATATCATCCATGGTTCTGTTCCTCCAGCTGCTTTAGAAGCGCTTGCGCTTTCGGGTCAGATAAAAAGGCGGACAGAGCTTTTTGGGCATCATCCATATTGCCGGCCTGGGCACTTTGACGGACTGCTCCAGCGGTGTTCGCATCCAGCATAGCCATGAGTTTTCTGGCTGCATCGCTTTGGGCGAATTTTTTGATTTCTTCCATGGGGATCTCATTATTTTTCTCCATAATCTTGCCTCCTGTCAAAGCATCTGCTATAATATATGCAAAGAATATTTAGGCGGTGAACCATGAAAATTTTAGTTCTGTCTGATTCCCACGCATCCATGCATTTTATGCGCACCTGCGTTGAAAAATTTCAGCCTGATGCTATCATCCACCTGGGAGATTATTTTAGTGACGGTGAAACGCTGTCGGAAGAGTATTCTGCCATTCCATTTTATGCAGTTCCCGGTAATTGTGACCGGGGCAGGGGATGGATCAGAGAGCCGGAGACGAAGCTGGAGACCATTGGAGGTGTTCGCTTCCTGCTGACGCATGGTCATTGCCACCATGTAAAACTGACCATGGATTACCTTCTGGCCGATGCCAGAGCGATGAAAGCCGAAGCTGTGCTTTTCGGACACACCCATCAAGGCTATTGTCAACAGGAAGAGGATGGCCTGTGGGTCTTGAATCCAGGCTCCTGTGGCTATGGAGGTGGCTGTGCCGGACTGATCGAAGTGGCCGATAGAAAAATTATATCGTGTCGCCTTTTTAAAGGCTGAGAAAGGAAAAAGATATGAAAAAAAGCACGGCTCGTTTTTACTTGGCACTGGTGGTATTCTCCCTGGTGGGACAGGTGGCCTGGGTAGTGGAGAATATGTACTTCAATGTGTTTATTTATAAGATGTTCCATGCCAGCGCTGAGGCCATTTCGGCTATGGTGGCGGCATCAGCTGTGGCGGCTACAGTGACGACGCTGCTGATTGGTGCCCTGTCCGATAAAATCGGCAAGCGAAAAATATTCATTTGCGGCGGCTATATCGTCTGGGGCATTTCCATTTGGAGCTTTTCGCTGATTCGGCTGGATGTGATCAACCGGCTGTTTCCAGCCACGGCATCGGCTGCGGCGGTGGGGGTGTCGCTGGTCATCATCATGGACTGTGTGATGACCTTCTTCGGCTCTTCTGCCAATGATGCTTGCTTTAACGCA
This sequence comes from uncultured Oscillospiraceae bacterium, assembly GCA_964425865.1. Taxonomy (GTDB): domain Bacteria; phylum Bacillota; class Clostridia; order Oscillospirales; family Oscillospiraceae; genus Faecousia. The sequence goes on from CAYROJ010000025.1 coordinate 4,662, forward strand.
TGGCTCACCGACTCTACCGATGAAACCAACCGTGGTAAAGCCGAGGGAATCAACGCCATGATGCCTCTGCTTGCCATTTTGGTGGTGTTTGGCGGCTTCATGGGCTTTGATCTGGACAAGAGCGAAAGCTGGATGATGATCTTTACGATCATCGGTATCGTGGTCACAGGCATAGGCCTGCTGGGTATTTTCCTGATCGAGGATAAGACCACGAAAAATGTTGAAAACCAGAGTTATTTTCGGAACATTTTCTACGGCTTCCGTCCCGGCGTGGTACAGGAAAATAGGCGCCTGTATATGCTCTTGGGGGCAATGGCCGTGTTTAATATTTCCTTGCAGGTGTTTATGCCGTATTTGATTTTATACTATGAAAAATCCCTGCAAATGGATAACTATGTGCTGGTCATGGCACCGGCCATTCTTTTGGCGGCTGTTTTTACAGTCTTTTATGGCCGGGTATACGACAAGGCAGGGCTGCAAAAGGCGGTCATTCCGGCAATTCTCATTTTGATGGCCGGCTATGTGCTATTGATGTTTGCCCGAGGGACAGCACTGGTGTTTGTTGGTTCACTTTTAATGATGTGTGGCAATCTGGGCGGTGGTGCCATCTTTGGTGCGGCTATCCGGGACTATACTCCCAAGGGGAAAGCAGGAATGTTCCAGGGACTGCGTATTTTCTGCTGTGTGATGATCCCCGGGATCATCGGCCCGGCCATTGGTGCTGCGGTACTGAAAAATGCGGATACCATCGTCAATAGTGACGGTACGATCACTTTTATTCCCAATGCCAATATTTTTGTGGCTGCTCTGGGGGTAACAGCAGCACTGTGGCTGGTGCTGGCACTGCTGTTTAAAATGCTGAAAGGGGAGAAAAGTCGTGCTTGTTGATCTTCTGACCAAAGAGGGCGAAGCCCTGCTTCAAAGTGGGCAGAAGCCTTGGCAGGAATATCCTCGCCCACAAATGCGCCGCAATAGCTTTCTGAACCTAAATGGTGATTGGGAGTTTGCAGTGCGCAAAAATCGTTTTCCTTCAAAATATAATGGAACTATTCGCCTGCCCTTCTGCCCGGAGTCACTGCTGTCCGGCGTAGGAAAACACTTCCCGGAGGGCAGCGCACTGTGCTACCGCCGATTTGTGACACTTCCGGAGGGCTTTTGCCGTGGCCGGGTGCTGCTGCACATCGGCGCAGCAGATCAGACTTTACAGTGCTTTATCAATGACCAAAAGGTGGGGGAGCACATTGGCGGCTATGAGCATATCACCTTTGACGTCACAGATGCACTGACCGATGGGGAAAATGTAATCAAAATCCGCTGTTTTGACGATTTGAATAACCATTTGCATCCTTACGGAAAACAGGTTTTGCCCTCCAAACGGGGTGGAATGTGGTACACGCCGGTGTCCGGAATCTGGCAGACGGTATGGTTGGAAAGCGTGCCGGAGCAGTATGTGCAGAACCTCCGTATTGAAAACCGGGGTAGCGCTGTTACCGTTCAGATCCAGCCGAAACTGGAGGGGCAACTGACGGTTGCGGATCTTGGAACATTCCAACTAAAAGACGGAAAAGTGACAATTCAGCCGAACCCCCCCCACTTTTGGAGCCCGGAAGATCCTTATCTTTATGATTTTACACTGGAAGCCGGGGACGATCGGATTGAAAGTTATTTTGCCATCCGCAGCTTGGAGATCAAAGAAGTGGCAGAAAAGAAACGGCTTTGCCTCAATGGGAAGCCCTACTTTTTCCATGGCTTGTTAGACCAAGGGTACTGGCCGGACGGCCTGTTTACCCCTGCAACCGCTGGTTGCTATGCAGAAGATATTCTTGCCATGAAGAAATTAGGCTTCAACACCCTTCGTAAGCATATCAAGGTGGAGCCGGACGAATTTTACTATCAGTGCGACAAGCTGGGCATGATCGTCTTTCAGGATATGGTCAATAACGGCGACTACAATTTCCTCCGTGATACAGCACTGCCTACCATCGGTATTCAAAAACTGGATGATCGCACTTTGCACAGTGACACCAATGTGCGCAGTACCTTTCTGGATGGCATGGCAGCCACTGTCCGCCAGCTGTGGAATTTCCCTTGCATCTGCTACTGGACGATTTTTAACGAAGGCTGGGGGCAGTTTGACAGCGATCGGGTCTATGAGATCCTGCGCAATTTGGATAACACTCGTTTTATCGATTCCACTTCCGGCTGGTTCCGGCGAAAAAAGACAGATGTGGACAGCCGCCATGTATATTTCAAGAAGGTACGGTTGAAGGCGGAAGACAAGCCTCTGGTTCTTTCGGAATTTGGTGGTTACAGCTACAAAGTGGAGGGGAATAGCTTTAATACAGATCAGACCTATGGCTATGGGAAATTCAGTGACCAAGGGGCGTATACCGCCGCTGTGGAGAAACTCTATCGGGAGCAGATCCTGCCCACTGTCAAAAAGGGGCTTTGCGCCGCCATCTATACCCAGGTTTCCGATGTGGAGGATGAAACGAATGGCCTGCTGACCTATGACCGCAGGAATTGCAAATTGGACGAAAAGACCATGTGTGCCATAGCAAAGGAACTGCAAGAAGCGCTAGAGAAATAAAACACAGCCTGTGGCGTTTGCCACAGGCTGTGTTGCATTTTATTACAGTTCGCAGTTGCCCACGGTTCTGGGGAAGGGAATGGCATCACGGATGTTGCCAATGCCGGTCAGGTACATGACCATTCGCTCGAAGCCAAGACCGAAGCCTGCATGACGGGCAGAGCCGTATTTGCGCAGATCCAGATAGAAGTCGTAATCTTCTGCGTTCATGCCCAGCTCCTCAATACGAGCTTTCAGCAGCTCGTAGTTGTCCTCACGCTGGCTGCCACCGGTGATCTCGCCAATACCAGGCACCAGACAGTCCACAGCAGCCACAGTTTTTCCGTCGGGGTTGAGCTTCATGTAGAAAGCCTTGATCTCCTTGGGGTAGTCGGTGACAAAGACGGGCTTTTTAAACACCTGCTCAGTCAGGAACCGCTCGTGCTCGGTCTGCAGGTCGCAGCCCCAGGACACGGGGTATTCAAACTGGTCGTTGTGCTTGCTAAGCAGTTCCACAGCCTCGGTGTAGGTGATACGGCCAAACTGGTTGCTGACCACATTGTTCAGCCGTTCCAGCAGACCCTTATCCAGGAACTGATTGAAGAAAGCCATTTCTTCGGGAGCGTGCTCCATCACATAGGAAATGATGTATTTGATCATATCCTCTTCCACACGCAGCAGATCGTCCAGGTCGGCAAAGGCCATCTCCGGCTCGATCATCCAGAACTCAGCAGCGTGACGGGTGGTGTTGGAGTTTTCAGCACGGAAAGTGGGGCCGAAGGTATAGATATTACGGAAAGCCATGGCATAGGTCTCGCCATTGAGCTGACCGGAAACGGTCAGGTTGGTGGGCTTGCTGAAGAAGTCCTGAGTAAAGTCAACTTTGCCCTCCTCGGTCAGAGGGATGTTCTTCAGATCCATTGTGGTGACCTGGAACATTTCGCCTGCACCCTCACAGTCGGAACCAGTGATCAGGGGTGTGTGGACATACACAAAGTCTCGATCCTGGAAGAACTGATGGATGGCCATAGCGGCCAGGCTTCTTACACGGAACACAGCCTGGAAGGTGTTGGCTCGGGGGCGCAGATGGGGAATGGAGCGCAAGAACTCCATGGAGTGCTTTTTCGGCTGCAGGGGATAGTCGCCGGTGGAAGGGCCTTCCACGGTGACGGTGTGAGCCTGGATTTCAAAGGGCTGCTTGGCATCGGGAGTCAACTCCAAAGTGCCCTTGACGATGAGTGCGGCACCAACATTGATCTTGGAAATCTCCTGGAAATTCTCGATGCTGTCGTTATAAACCACCTGCACAGGGGTGAAGTAAGTACCGTCGTTGAGGACGATAAAGCCAAACTGCTTGCTGGGACGCTTGTTGCGCACCCAACCGCCGATCTCGATCTCCTGACCGGCATATTTTTCGGTGTTTTTGAACAGTTCACGGACAGTGATAAGTTCCATAGGTATTTCCTCTCTTGTTTTGAAAATCTCTTGACATTATACGCTAGTTTGGGGGAATTTACAAGAGGGAAAAGGTGTTTTTGTAAAAATTATCTTAAATATACTTGAATTTTGCGCTGTTATTATGGGAGAAAAGAGAATGACAGAGGTTTTTTCTAAAGTTTTTTGGAAAAGCCCTTTTCAAAGGCTTCAAAATATAGTAAAATAATTAGAAAGTATGCAGTGGGAGTTAAAAAATGGAACCTGAGATTTTGCAGGGCACCATCGGTGCCGTGGTCTATCAAAATTATGATAATGGCTACGCTGTGCTGCGGCTGCGCTGTGCCGATGGGCAGACCGTGACAGTAGTGGGCACGATCCCCATGGCCTCCGTCGGTGAACGGCTGATGGTCACCGGCCGCTGGACCAGCCACCCCAGCTTTGGCCGCCAGTTTGAAGCGGAATTTCTGGAACGGCTTATGCCCCAGACCAGCATGGAGATTTTAAGTTACCTGTCCGGTCGCATTATCAAAGGCATCGGTCCCCGGACAGCGGCCCGGATCGTGGAGCGATTTGGGGATCAGACCCTGCTCATTATGGAGCGAGAACCCCAGCGCCTGGCAGAGGTGCCCGGTATTTCCGCCGCCAAAGCCAAGTCCATCGGTGAGGAATTTCGTCTGCGGGTGGGAATGCGACAGCTGATGGAGTTCTTTACTGCCCATGGCCTGCCTACGGAGTTGGCACTGCGTGTGTATAAACTATATGGAGAGCAAGCAGTGGAACTATTGTATGACGATCCCTATCTTTTGATGGATGAGGGTATGGATGCCCCGTTTGGGGCTGTGGATCGATTTGCCATTGAGCTGGGGGTTGCAGGAAACGATCACCGGAGAGTGGAAGCCGGTATCTTGTTTGAACTGCGATACAATTTGGGGGCAGGGCACAGCTTCCTGCCCAAGGATAAGCTGATTTTAGCCACGGCACAGCTGCTGAGCGTGGAAAGCGGGGATATTTCTTCCGGACTGGCGCGCCTGCTGGAGGCAGACCGCCTGGTGACAGATACTCTGGCAGGGATGGAGCTGATCTACTTGCCGGAGCTGCACGAAGCAGAGGTGTACATTCAAAACAGACTGCAAGAAAGCGCCAAGCTGGTCTTTCATCCCAAGGGCAGCATGGAGGCGATGCTTTCCCTTGCCCAGCAGGAAAGCGGTGTGACATACTCTGAAAACCAGTTACAGGCTATTCGGGATGCCATGGAATGTGGCGTACTATTGCTGACCGGCGGACCGGGTACCGGTAAGACCACCGTTTTGAAAGGGGTCCTGTCGGTGTTTCAGCAAATGGGATTGCGCTGTGTATTGGCTGCTCCCACAGGCCGTGCGGCTCAACGGTTGACAGAGGTCACCGGGGAGGATGCCTCTACGATCCATCGGCTACTGGAGGCCACCGTGGATCCCAACAGCGGCGATCTGTTCTTTGTCAAAGATGAAAATAGCCCCTTGAAAGCCGATGCGGTCATTGTGGACGAAATGAGTATGGTGGATGTGCTTTTGCTGCACAGCCTATTGAAAGCTGTTCCCCAAAAGGCAAGGATCATATTGGTGGGTGATCCGGATCAGTTGCCTCCGGTTGGCCCCGGATCACCTTTTTCTGACTGCCTGGCAAGTTGTGTGCTGCCGGCTATTCGCCTGACAGAAATTTTCCGACAAGCCCGGCAGAGCCTCATCGTCATGAATGCCCACCGTGTCAACCAGGGAGAGATGCCCCAGCTGCGGAATGTGAAAAATGATTTTTTTTTCCTGCGCTGTCGTTCGGAAGAAGAAGTGGCAAAAACAGTACAGGATCTGTGCAGCACCCGGTTGCCTCAAAATATGGGGATCCCTTCCGAGCAGATCCAGGTGCTGACGGTCACCCGGAAAGGGAGCGTGGGCACCTGGGCGCTGAATGGAAGATTGCAGCAGGTCCTGAACCCTGCAGCGCCCAACAAGAAGGAGCGCCAATGGGGAGAGTTTACCTTCCGGGAAGGGGATCGGGTCATGCAGATCCGCAATAACTATGACATTCTTTGGAAGCGCACCGACGGTAGTGCCGTCGGCAGTGGTATTTTTAACGGGGATATTGGGAATATCACGGCTATCGATTCGCAGATGGAGACCATGACGGTTGTATATGACGAAAAAGAAGTGGTGTATGATTTTGCCCAGCTGGGAGAATTGGAACCGGCCTATGCCATGACTGTTCACAAAAGCCAGGGCAGTGAGTACCGGGCGGTGGTCATGCCGGTGTGGAATGGTTCACCATATTTGCTTAGCCGCAGCGTGCTCTATACCGCCATTACCAGAGCCAGAGAGCTGCTCATCATGGTGGGCAGGGAAGAAACTGTGGCGGCAATGACGGAAAACGCCAAGAAAAACCGCCGCTATACGGGACTGAAGCTACGGCTTCAAGGAAGAAATTTATGATGATTTTGAAAAAGCTGAGTGCATGGCTGTTCCCGGATAAATGTGTGTTTTGTGGCAAGGTGCTGGAAGAAAATGAGATGGATCTTTGCCACCATTGCCGTATCCATGCTCCGGAGTGCCCAATTTCAAATTCAAAATATCCCTACTTGAAACGGTGGGTGGCCTTGTGGTATTATGAAGATGAAGTGCGGGGAAGCCTTCTGCGCTTCAAGTTCCATGGAAAGCGCCATTATGCACAGGCGTATGGGAAGATGCTTGCCATGAAGCTAAGCCGGGAAGAATGGACGGATTTCGACATTTTTACTTGGGTTCCCATCAGCGACAAACGCAAACGCAAGCGTGGATACGATCAGGTGGAGTTGATCGCCAGGGCTTTGGCTCAGGAATTGGAAACCACGCCACAGTCCTGTCTGAAAAAGGTGCGGGATAATCCGGCCCAGTCCGGCATTGTGGGACAGGCGGAACGCCGGGCCAATGTGCTGGGCGCATATACGGTGCACAACGCAGAAAGCCTGAAAGACAAACGGGTGCTGCTGTTGGATGATATTGTCACCACTGGCTCCACCGCCGGCGAATGCGCCAGAGTGTTATTGACTGCTGGGGCGAAAGAAGTAGATTTGGCCGTGGTTGCTGCGGCAAGACATCAAAAAAGGTAGTAGGTGAACATCATGCAGCTATTTGCAAATGATTTGGGTGTAGATCTGGGCACTTCCAATGTGCTCATTTATGTGGACGGCCAGGGTGTGGTCGTTCGAGAGCCTTCCGTGGTGGCGGCGGATAAAAATAATGGCCGCATTTTGCAGGTGGGTACAGAAGCCAGAAATATGCTGGGCAGAACGCCGGGCAATGTGGTAGCTATGCATCCGCTGAAGGAGGGGGTGATCTCCGATCACGGAATGACCGTTCGGATGCTTCAGACCCTTTTCCGCCGAGCGAACAAACAAACCACCATTCTGTCAAAGCCTCGAGTGATTATCTGTGTGCCCAGCGGCGTAACGGAAGTGGAGGAGCGGACGGTCATCAATGCGGCCATTGAAGCCGGTGCTCGCCGGGTGTACTTGATCGAAGAGCCGTTGGCAGCAGCCTTGGGCGCAGGTCTGGACATCAGCGGCCCTAAGGGGCAGATGGTTGTGGACATCGGTGGCGGCACCACGGATGTAGCCATCCTGACACTGAACGCTGTGGCAGTCTCTTCTTCCATCAAGGTGGCAGGCGACAGCTTTGACGAGGCCATTGCCCGATATGTACGCCGCCGCCATGGCGTGGTCATTGGAAAGACAACTGCCGAGGATATAAAAATCAAAATAGGCAGTGTCTGGGAGCAGGAAGAGGAAATTGAAGCCACGGTTCGTGGCCGGGACTCCAAGACCGGTATGCCCAGAGAATTGACCTTGACTTCTACGGAAATATTTGAGGTTCTGCGCCGTCCTGCCCGGCAAATTGCCGATGAAGTGGTTTCCGTTTTGGAGGATGCTTCTCCGGAGCTGGTCAGTGATATTGCCGAAAGCGGCATTACACTCACGGGCGGAAGCAGCCAGCTGTGGGGCATGGCGGAGCTGATCGAGGCAAGAACCGGTCTTCCCTGCACCATTGCCGACGATCCTGACTCCTGCGTGGCTTACGGCTGCGGCAGAAGCCTTGCCTGGATGAACCACATGACAGAAGGCGCCATTAACATTGCCAGAAAGAGATTGCTCAGAAATAACGATTAAAAGCAGGGGCAAATTTATGAAAAAGCATAAAGCGATATACACCAGCGAGAGCATTACATATTGGCCGAGTTTTACCGCAGGCGTAGGCATGATTTCCTTTTGCGGAGTAGGTTTGCTGATTATGGCGTCGTGCTTCATATTGATATTGCGTGATGGTAATGTTGCCAAGGAAACAGTCGTTGGGTTGATCATTGGTTCATGCCTGTGCGTGGCGGTTTATGTGTGGCTGCTGATGCTGGCAGTCAGATCCATGTTTTGCTGCATTACGGTTACAGAAAGTGGCTTTTCAATCGTGAGCAAAGCGCACCATAGACAGACAAACATTCTATGGGAACAGGTGAAAAGTGTGTCTTTTTTTCAGGAATCCTATCGGGGTCGAAAACAGTATCGGGTTTACCTGAAAGAAGCGGATCCGGGAACAAACATTGCAATACCCATTAGTATGGTAAATGAAGAAAAACTTCGTGCCATGATTCCTGCCCAATTATTGACGAATAAAGCCTATTGGGTGTGAAGGAACAGGAGTTCAAGATATGGAAAAGAAAGTAAAAATGGGTATGGGCGCACTGTGGTGTGTCAGCCTTATATTTGCGCTGGTTGGCCTGTCCTTCCTGCTGGTGGGTGGCTGCTTGATCTTTGTTCCCCAGGATGAGGAGGCACGGACTGTGGCTCTGGTGTTTATCCCATTGGGCGTATCATTTTTGCTAGGTGGAGGTTGCGGATTTATTGCCCATCGTGCCAAAGGCAAGCGTGCAGCGAAAATGGTGGCTTCCGGCCGCTATCTATGGGCGCAGATCGTGGAGTTTCGCCCCAATTACAATGTGCGCTTCAATGGCCGCAATCCTTATATGGTGGTTGTCCGCTACACAGACGGCCAGGGCAGACATCACATATTTAAGAGTGAAAGCTTGATGAAGCTGTGTCCTGATCCCAGCCTGTATGGGAAGCAGGTAAAGGTCTATTATGAGGATGAAACCTTCCGCCACTATTATGTGGATACGGAAGGGCTTATGGGCAATATCATTGAGCATTAAAAAACGCCGGAGGGACATCCCTCCGGCGTTTCCTTTTAGATGGTGGTATAGCCGCAGCCTTCGCCGCCGTTTTCTTTGTCACAGCCCGTGGAAGCAAATTGCTGGGCAGGGAAGGGAATGCGGCTGAACATTTCACAGGGATCTTCGGCGCAGCCGGGGGTGTCGCAGCATTCCCGGCAGGGAATGGCATAGTCGTTGACAGGAACGACGATCTGGGCATCCCGCTCCAGCCGGACAATGGAGAATTGCCCCAAAGTAACGAATAGCCGCCGCTGATCGCCGGATAGTACCAGCTCGTCGTCAAACAGCTCTTTGATGAAGCCGGGAATCTGTACCACAGTCTGCTCGCCACTGCACTCGCATACATCCTTGACCTTGCTGGCCAATACCATTGGATCCAGCACTTCCACCACGGCGGTGGGGCGGTTGGCAGAGTAAGCGGTCAGAGCATCAGCAGAGCCGAGCCTTGTTTTGCTGGTGAAAATGTGAGCCCGACTGTCTTCGCCACACAGAACTACCCGTTTGGAGAAGACGACCAGGCCGGTCAGGGTGACAGGTCGGGCGGTGCCAACAATGGCATCTGCCAGAATGCGGTAGTAGAATGTAATGTCGATGCAGTAGTGGTTGCGATCAAAGGCCACAGGTTCTACATCAATATAGGCGTAGAGCAGATCGGCACATCGTACTTTTGCCCCTGCAGCGGTGTCCAATAGGTTCTGAGAACAGGTCGTTAAGTACACCCGCAGATCTTCAATACAGTCTTTGTCCCGGCAGGAGTCGGTGATCTTCTTGGTGTGAATGGACAAATTCTGCGGCATGGTGTCGGAGCAGCTATTGTCCTGAATGCGTTCAGCCATATCGATAACCTCCTATTCGTTATAAGCAAAGGTGCTTATAGGACAGTTTATGCAGATCAGGCGAAGAAGTGCGAATGATAAGACCGGAAGGCGGTGCCTTCCGGTCTTGTGTTACCAATTGAAACGATAGGTGGTTTCACTTCTGTACTTTTTTCCTGCGGCCACAATGCTCTGGGGCCACTGGGGATTATGAATGGAATCAGGGTAGAACTGGGTCTCCAGACACACTCCGCTGCGAGGAGCATATTGTTGGCCGCCCTTGCCCACACAGTTGGTATAATTGGCGGTATAGAGCTGGACACCGGGGCAGTCGGTATAAACGGACATACTGCGGCTTCCGTCGGGGGCCGACAGGGTGGCGCAGGGATTGCAGAATACTTCAAAATTGTGGTCGTATCCCTTTTGAAGGATCAGAGGCTCATAGTCAGCGCCAATATCCTGGGCCAAAGGCTTGGGCGTGCGGAAGTCCATGGGGGTGCTTTCTACACTGCGGCATTCGCCGGTGGGAATGCTCTTTTCGTTGGCCGGATTGAAGAATCGGGCAGGCATGGAAAGCAGCTGCTCCATGGCCCTTTCCGGATGGTTATGACCGCAGAGATTAAAGTAGCTGTGGTTGGTCATGTTAAATATGGTATCCCGGTCGGAGGTGCCTTCGTAGCGGATATTAAGACTGTCGGCTGTCAGGGTGTAGGTCACACGGATGTCGGCATTGCCGGGAAAACCCTGATCCAGATGGGGGGAGTGGAGGGAAAAAGTGATGCTGCTTTGCGTATGCTTCTCCACCTGCCAAAGCCGGATATGGTAGCCGTTGGGGCCGCTGTGGAGATTGTTATCTCCGTCATTGGCAGCCAGAGCATAGGTCTTGGAGCCGATAACGATGGAGGCACCGCCGATGCGGTTGGCATTGCGGCCAACCGTTGCGCCCAGACAGGCATCGGAAGAAGCATAGTCGGCAGGACAATCGAAGCCAAGAACAACATCGTCCACATTTCCGTGGCTGTCCGGCACAAAAAGGCGCACCAGAGTTGCACCAAAATCCGAAACTTCCGCCTTGATTTGGCCACAAGATATGGTATATAAGGAGGCAGAACCTCCATCAGGAGTTAGACCAAAAAAATCTTTCATATCAATAAATTCCTTTCCCAAAGTATCAAAAAAGAATTTTTATAAATTTCAAGAACATCTGCAATTATACAACATATTACGACGGATTTCAACGAAATAATTGCTTGCCATCGAAAAAAAGTGTAGCGTTACAATTGATGTGAGACTAAAAGAATAGAAAAAGGCGATTGAGTT
>CAYROJ010000026.1:0-15946 GCA_964425865.1 uncultured Oscillospiraceae bacterium
CGAAGTCGGAACCGCCCTTACCGCCGCCCATGGGCAGGCCGGTCAGAGAGTTCTTAAAGGTCTGCTCGAAGCCCAGGAACTTGATAACGCTGGGATTGACATTTGCCTGGAAACGCAGACCGCCCTTGTAGGGGCCAATTGCGCCGTTGAACTGGCAGCGGTAACCGATGTTGGTATGCCACTGGCCGGCATCGTCACACCAGACGACACGGAAAGTGAACATCCGCTCGGGCTCGACCATACGAGTCAGCAGATCGACCTTCTCATACTCAGGGTGAGCATCGATGACAGGGGAAATGGAAGTAAAAACCTCTTCCACGGTCTGGCAGAACTCAGGCTCATTTGCGTGCTTCTTCTTCACATATTCGATTACGCGCTCCACATAAGCATTCATTTGACAAAGTCTCCTTTATGAATTTCTTCATGTAATCATTTCTCTGTGGGTGTACCCCACCAACGAACATTATAGCAGATAATCCCTCTTTTGGCAAGATGTGCATAGTTGCCGATTATTACAGTTTTTATTATGCAGTGTGCACAATTTCTGAATTTTTTAAGGAATTTTACTGTAAAATTTCGCAAAACAGTTGTCCTTCAATGGGAAACAGGCGTTTTATTTGACCCCAATTTTCCCAATGATCTGGCTGGTTTTCCAACCTTGATTTAAAAAGGACAATTGCTGCAATTCAAAAGGAAGTCTTTCTCCGGCGGACAGTTTTATGAGCTTGAGATTATGCCTTGCCCGCTCTGTATTTCTGCTGAGGCTTTCCCGAACAGCCGTTTTCTCAATTTCATCTATCCGGCTTATTATTGCATCCAGAGAGCCAAACCGAGCCAGCAATTCCGCCGCTGTTTTTACACCGATTTTCTCCACGCCCCGAATATGATCGGAGGGATCTCCCACCAACGCCTTAAAATCTGCATATTGGCTCGGTGCAATGCCCAGCTTTTCCTTCACATAGGCTTCATCACATAGGAGGGTTTTCTCCCCACGGTAGCGTAAAATACGAACATTTTCTGTGATCAGCTGGAACAGGTCGCTGTCCTGCGAAGAGATGACCACCGGCATCTCTTCCCCGTAACGCAACGCATAGCCTGCCAGCCAGTCGTCCGCCTCGCAGGTAGTGGTTTCCCCATGACAAATGTTCATTTCATCCAGTGCTGCATAAATATCCGGCAGCTGAGAAAAGGGTGTCTGCTCTTGGGGCATCTGGCTGAAATCCTGTCGATTCGCCTTGTAGTCTGCATCCAGTTCTCGACGCTCATTGCTGCATTCCCCATCAAACAATACTGCCACATGGGTCGGCTGCACCATGCCAATGATCTTCAGCAGTGCCCCCACAAAGCCAACCGTCCCCTGCACCGGTCTTCCATTTACGATCCGGGGCGGAATTCCGTAAAACATTTGAAAAAGCAAATTACTGCCATCCACCAACAAAAGCATTTTCTCTCCCCCTTTTTTACAGTATATCATACTTCTGTGTCAATAGAAAGAAATAATCCCGCCTTCCGACGGGATTATTTCTCAAGCCAGCTCCGGCTTGTAGGTTTTGACACCAAAAATAAAATACAGAATATGAAACACCCACACTCCGCCCAAAATGGCACAGGGAATATAAAGGCTTTTGAGCATCATCATGGTAAATCCAAAGGCCATCAGAAGGGTCACCGTGATCATTACCCGAATTTTGGTCTGCCAGGTCATTCCTTGACCCCGAACATAGCTTTCCAAATTTTTCTTGTATAATTTGGTGTTGGTAAACCAGGTGTGCAGCTTCGGAGAACTTTTGGCAAAGCTGAACGCCGCCAGCAGTAAAAATGGGAACGCAGGCAGCATCGGCAGCACTGCACCGACAGCTCCCAGCCCCACACCCAAGCAGCCAAGACACACCCAGAACAATTTTTTAAGATTCATTTCTTCTCTCCAATCTTCTTTTTTCTCTCTTGGACTCGATCAAGTGACGAATCGCCATCACCGGATGATAGAAAACCATCCGAGGGCCGGAAAAGCCCATGACAATGCGAATTTTCTCCCGCATATCATTTCGGTAACAGTGCACTTTGCAGTTTGAACAAAAGGTTTTCGTCTCCATAAAAGGGCACTTGTCCGAGCGAAGCATGGCATAATCATGCAGCTGCTGACATTCCGGGCAAAGTGATCTGCCGCCATGATTTTTCCGACAATAGAGCCGGATCATCAAACCAACTGTCTCTTTTTCCCGTTGGCGTTTGCGCTCAACTTTGTTCATACATTCTGCCCCTTTCCACCCGATAAACTCGGTCTGCAATGGCCATGGTCGATTCTCGGTGGGATACCAAAATAATGCACTTATCCTTCTGCTCTTTCAGCGCTTTTAGGATAATGCCCTCGTTAATACTGTCCACATTACTGGTAGGCTCGTCCAGCAAAATCAAGCTGTTGCCCCGCAGGAAGGCACGAGCCAGGCCAAGGCGTTGTTTCTCTCCGGCAGATAGGTTGTCGCCCAATGCACCTACCTTTGTCTGATACCCCTCCGGCAAAGTCATAATAAAATCATGGACAGAGGCTTGACAGCAGGCTTTTTCAATTTCCTCCATAGTGGCATCAGGCTTGGCAATCCGAAGGTTTTCTTCTATGGTTTCGTCAAACAGGTAAGTTACCTGACTGACCATGGTCACATTATCCAGCAGGCTCTCGGTGTTGATACGGTCAATGTCCACGCCGCTGTAAGAAATCTGTCCCTCCTGTTTCTGCCAGAAACGCAGCAGAAGTTTTAAAAATGTTGATTTGCCGCAGCCGGATTCTCCGACAATTCCAACGATCTCTCCCTTTTCTGCGTGCATGGAAACATCTCGGAGCACAGGATGCGCCCCATCGTAAGAGAAAGATAGCCCATCCACCTTTAAGTCATGAAAAGCAACCGTTTCTCCCTGTTTCACAGGACGAACTGCCGGTTCTTCCGACAGAAGATCCAACACCCGATCCCCGGATGCAAAGGTTTGGGTCAGATTTCCCGGAAGTGCCGAAATTGCGATCACAGGGCCAAAGGAACCGAATACAGCCACCACACCGATGACCATTCTGCCCACGGAAAGCTGATGGTTGGCAACCAGAAAGAGCCCCACTGCCAGAGCTGCAATAATAAATACAGAAACCCAGGCTTCTGTTGCTGCGGCTGCCCTGGTGGTATCTCTTTTCATCTTCTTTGTTTCCGCCAGCAGCACATCCGAGCGACGATCGACCTCTTTCTCCCGCATTGCTCCGGCGTTATTCAAAACAATATCCTTAATTCCCTTGATGCTGTCAAGAAAGTAGGCATTGAAGGATGCAAATTCTGCCCGGTAGCGAACACCGGAGGCTTTCAGCTTCCTCGATGCGACCATGGGCACAAGAATACCAACGGTTACAAATCCCAGCGCCCCGACGGCAGCCAGATACCAGCTGGATACCGTTCCAACGAAAGCGATCACACAGACGGATACCACCACCGCAATGCAGATCGGCGAAATGGTGTGGGCATAAAACACTTCCAGCGTTTCAATATCGGAGGTGATCATGGCAATGATGGAGCCTTTTTGTTTGGTTTCCAGCTTGGCAGGACACAGCCTGCGTAATGCACCGAAAATCTTATCCCGGAGCACCGCCAGCAGGCGAAATGCAATATAGTGATTGCTATACTGCTCAATATAGCGCAGCAATCCCCGAAGCACTCCACATCCAACGGCCAAGCCGATGATCGCACCATAGGAAAGAGCAATGGCTTCGCCCAATGCTTTGGCGATACCAACCGCTCCCAAAATGGTGACGCCCATGGCACAGAAAAATCCCACAGAGCCATTGATCACGGCCAAAATCATGATATAGGCAAGACTTCCCAGAAGGAGGATCAGCTTTGCCATGATTTTAGCCCCTGAACGGCGCAGCTTTTTCTTTTTCATGGTTACTCCTCCTCATATCCTTCTTCCAGTTTTTTCTGCATAGTAAATAGCTTCGCATAACCGCCCATTTGCGCCATCAACGCCTGATGGGTACCGCTTTCCTTAATTTCCCCGGACTCCATATAATAAATCAAATCTCCGGAGACTACATTGGCCAAGCGGTGAGAAATAACGATCACCGTTTTCTCCTTGGACAGAAGCTTTATATTTTCCATAATAATGGCTTCACTTTCTATATCGATATTGGAAGTCGCTTCGTCAAAAATATAAATATCCTTATCTGCCACCAGGCTCACCGCCAGAGCCAGCCGCTGCTTTTGTCCGCCGGAAATATTGGAGGCATCCTCTGTGATCACCTTATCCAGGCCACCATTTTCTTGAATAAACGAAACTAAATTCACCTTTTCCAATGCCAGGAGGATCTCTTCATCCCTTATGTTGGGCTTTGCCAGTTGGAAATTGGCTCGTACCGTTTCATTGAAAATATAGGTATTATAGCTGACCACTGCCAAATGGGCGTAATAGCTATCCCGATTAAGGGTTTCTACTGATTTTCCCCCTACTGTAACAGAACCACTCTGAGGGCGGAACGCACCATAGAGTAGATTCACAACCGTGGATTTGCCGCATCCGGATTCGCCAACAATGGCAGACATTCCCCTCTTGGGGAATGTCATATTCACATTTTTCAGTACAGTGCGCTTGCCATCATAGGAAAAGTTGACATTTTCAAGCACAAGCCGGGTGTCCTCCACCTGCTCGCAGCCCCACTGAGGATCGGGCTGTTCTAAAAGGGACAATATCTTATTGCCTGCAGAAGCGCCATTCATGGCCACATGAAAGGCCGAGCCGAAAGCACGCAAAGGCAGGAAAAAATCCACAGCAACCAAAATCAGAAACAGTGCTCCTATGGGCGAAAGTCCCCACTTTACCACGCTCAAAATCGCAATTCCAATGCCCAATGCCGCTCCGCCGTATGCTACAAGATCCATAATGGTGGTACTCGCCAGCTGCATGACCAAAACCTTCATGGTGATCTTTCGGAATTCCTCGCTGGTTTTGTTCATCTTTTCATGCTGGTCAGCATCTGCCCGAAAAATTTTCAGTTCCTTCAGTCCCTGGACACTGTCCAGAAAAGCATCGCCCATTGAGGTGTACTTGCCCCAGTATTTTGCAAATATTTTTTTCGCATATTTGGACACTGCAATAATCGACACCGGGATCAATGGCACACAGACGAGCAAAACCAACGCCACACGCCAATCGATCCAGACAGTGATGCAAAACAAAATGATTGGAGCCAACATCGCATAGAAAAACTGGGGAATATAGGAACAATAATAAAGATCCAACTGTTCCACGCCCTCCATGGCCACTTGCGTCAAGCCAGCCATACTCATCCCATCGGTAGACCTGGCCCCTAACCCAAGGATTTTGTTATAGATCTGACGGCGAAGATCCTTTTTGACATTTCGCCCCAGCGTGTCTTTGAGATCACCCACCAGCCGGGAACAGAGATAACGCACCCCCATTCCCACAATACCGATCACCGCCGGCCATAGAAAAAGAGCAGCACCACTGTGGCTGTCATATTCCACAGCCACATAAATGGCACGGCAGATACAGGCAGTAACCGTAATGTTGGAAAAAAGTCCTGCTACCATCAACGCTACCGTATAGAAGATATATTTTTTATTGTCGCCTAGCAGGCAAAGCAATTTTCTATCGATCATATCGTTCTCCTTGTTTCCATTGGTTAGTTTCCGCTAACTTTCTCCTCTGTAATAGCGGCAGGCAATTAGCCGCCGCTAACTGTTAAAGTATACATGAATTCTCAAAAAAAGTCAACACGGTTTTTTGTAAAAAAAGTTTGCATCCAGGCGCTTTATATGATAAAATAATCTACTGGCGTTGGCTTGGCAACCCACTTTTGTCATAAACCACTGGGTCAAGGCCCAAATACCATAAAACGAGGATTTTTTATGTTTGAAGCAATCTTACAGGAAATCAAAAATTTCGACACCATCATCATTCACCGCCACAGCAGCCCTGACGGTGATGCCATCGGCTCTCAGGTGGGCTTGAAGCACATCATCACAACCAACTTCCCCGGCAAGACTGTCTACATGGTGGGTGACCCTGCCGGTCGTTACAGCTTTGTGGAAGACAGTGTGATGGACAACATCGACAACAGCGTTTATGAAAACGCCCTGGCCATCGTGCTGGATACCTCCGCCAAAAAGCTCATCAGCGACGAGCGCTACACGACCGCCAAGCGCACCGCCCGGATGGATCATCACATTTTTGTGGAAACCATCTGTGATGTGGAGGTTACCGACACCAGCTTTGAAAGCTGCTGTGGACTGGTCACCGCTTTTGCCAAGGAATGCAGTCTGAAGCTGACACCCGTCGCCGCCAAGGCACTCTACACTGGTATGGTCACTGACTCCGGTCGCTTCCGCTACGACTCTACCACCAGCCAGACCCACCAGATGGCAGCCTTCCTCATGGAGCAAGAATTTTCCACCAACGATATTTATCGCAACCTTTATTCCGATGACTTTGCCAAGATCCAGCTCAAGGCCAAATTCATTCTGAAAATCCAGCTAACGGAGAAAAATGTGGCCTATATCTACACCACCAAGGAAGAAATGGCTGCACTGGGTGCCGACACTTTCAGCATTTCCCGTGGCATGGTAGGCACCATGGCAGATATTAAAGGCGTGGATATTTGGGTCAATTTCACCGAAACGGAAGCCGGCGTTTTGTGCGAACTGCGCTCTTCCAAGTATAACATCAACCCCATCGCCGTGAAATATGGCGGCGGCGGTCACGCCAAAGCCAGCGGCGCAACCGTAGCCTCCCGAGAAATCGCCATGGAAATGCTGGCAGATTTGGAAAGCCTGATTGGAGAATAATATGGAAAATCTGAATATCATTCTGAACAAGATCAAGGAATATGACACCATCATGCTCTTCCGTCACTTCCGTCCCGACGGTGACTGCAAGGGCGCAACCATGGGTCTGCGGGATATTCTGCGGCTTTCTTTCCCGGAAAAGAAAATCTATCTCATCAATGATGACCACAGTGATTATCTGGAATTCATGGGTGAAGAAGATCCGGAAGTGGCCGACGAAGTTTACCAGAGTGCCCTGGGTATCGTGCTGGACACCGCTACTCCCGACCGGATCCACAACAAGAAATATTCCCTGTGCAAAGAGCTGAGCAAAATTGACCACCACATCGAGGTCTGTCCCTACGGCGACTATTCCTGGGTCGAGTCCGAACGCAGCTCCGCCTGCGAAATGGTGGCAAAATTCTATGAAGTCTTCCAAAACGAGCTGAAGATCAACAGCCAGGCTGCCCAGCACCTGTATACCGGCATGGTCACCGACTCCGGTCGCTTCCAGTTCTCCTCCGTCTCCGGCGATACCCTCCGGCTGGCTGGTATGCTGCTGGATGTGGGTTTTGACACAGAACTGATGTATGCTCACCTGCAACTGAAGGATTTTGACGAACTGAAATTTAAGTCCCATGTGCTGAAAAAAATGAAGATCACGGAAAACGGCGTGGCCTATGTCCACATTGACCAGGCCACCATTGAGAAATTCCAGCTGACCATGGAAGCTGCCAGCAATTGCGTCGGCGCTATGTCTGACATTAAGGGCTGTCTGTGCTGGATCGCATTTATCGACAGCGCCGAGGATCAGAAGATCCGTGTACGCCTGCGCTCTCGTTTTGTTGCCATCAACAAGGTGGCTGAAAACTACCGGGGCGGCGGCCACGCCCAAGCCTGCGGCGCTACCCTGTTCGACAAAAAAGAAATTCGCAAGCTGCTGAAAGAGGCAGATGCAGTGGTAAAAGAATATAAGGAGACCCACGAAAATTGGCTATGAGAATTTTAATTACCAACGACGATGGCATCAACGCAGCAGGATTGCTCCCCTTTGCGCAGTGGGCACAGCGCTTTGGTGAAGTGACCGTCTTTGCTCCCAAGGTGGAGCAAAGCGGCAAGAGCCACGGCATTGAGATCCACAAAGCATTTGAAGTAAAGAAAGTTGATTTTGCCCCTGGTATCACCGCCTATGCTGTGGACTCCACCCCGGCTGACTGTGTGCGTATCGCCATTCTTGGCATGAAAATGGAGTTTGATCTGGTGATCTCCGGTATTAACAAAGGGCTGAACATTGGTCAGGACATCATCTATTCCGGCACCGCAGGCGCTATTTTTGAAGCCAATGCTCTGGGGGTGCCTGCCATCGCCTTCTCCACTTCCCCTACTTACTATGACCGGGCACCCCGCCATTTGGATGAGATTTACGACTACATCTGCCGCAATCAGCTCCTTCAGAAATGCAGCTTGTACAATGTCAACATTCCTGATGATCCGGTGGGTTACCGCATCACCCGTCAGGGCGGAATGTATTATTCCGACAATTTTGGCCGTCTGGAAAATGATATGTTCCTGCCTCAGGGCATCGATGTGTTCAAATCCAGCAACAATATGGAGCTGGATACGGACGCTGTCTTGGTTGGACATTATATATCCATTTCTCCCCTGACCCTGGACCGCACCAATTCCAAAGTCTACGATAGCCTGCAAAACCTGAACAAATAATATTTCGCCGTCACCGAAGAAGGTGACGGCGAAATAGCAAGAGCCGCACCCTAATGGGTGCGGCTCAAAATTATGTAGAAAGGAAATTAGGCAACAAATGCGGTAACAGTGATGTTCACGCTCTTGACACTTGCGATCTTATCTTCACCATAGACACCCCAAGTGGTGTAGATGCCTTCGCCATAGCCAAGGGTCTTACCATTGAGCAGGCTGACAAAGGTGAAGGTTCCATCGTCATTCTTGGTAACAGAGAAGACATGGCCCTCTGCAGGTGCTTCTTTTGCGAAGTTGAAGGAATTATAGGTACCTGTAACATACATATACCGGCCATGCTCATCCTGAATGGTCACGCCACCTTCCACATTGGTGATGGTGAAAGCAGAAGCGGTATTGGAGGAAGGCAGGTAGCCATAGTTGACATCAGTGCCCTTCGAATTTGCATAAACACCTTCAGTGGAGAGGGTGTACTGACCATCAGCGATCAAAGCACCGTCAGTCTCCACTTCCTGCTCAAAATACAGGTGAGAAACATAGCTGTTTGCGTTGCTGATGTAGTCAACGGAGGAAACAGAGATAGAAGAATAGGTACCAGAAGAACCCATATAGAACTGCTGGCCGGTGGTGGAGGTGTAAATCAGAGTGTTACGCTCTGCATTCCAAGTGTAGTACTCAGCAGGAACAGTTGTGGTCAGCTCCAGAGTGCCCTTGGTGGTATCTCCATCACGGGGATAGGTTCTAATGTAAACCTTATCCTCGCCGCGCTTGAAGTACAGACGATAAGCGCCTTCGACGCCGTCAACTGCTTCGACATAAGTATCTACTGCGCCTGCAACATCCTTTGTAAATGCCAGATACCAAGCATAGCTATTGTAGTTTTCACCGTTGAAGTAGACATCTACTTCACCCTGGCCGCCGTGGAACAAGCCAAACTTGTAAGCCTTACCTGCCTCGGGAGCAGTTGCAACGACCCACTCGGTAGCCTTGTATTCAACGGACTTGGTTTCCTTCTCGCCACAGACAGTACAGGTGCGAACCTTCTCACCCTCTGCGGTAACAGTAGCTTCCTTGGTCACAGTCCACTCGCCCCAGGTATGAGCAGCTGCGATGGTCTGCTGCTCTGTCAGGATAGCACCACACTCGGTACACTTCTTACCCTCAGTCAGGCCGTCCTCGGTGCAGGTAGCTGCCTTGCCGGGGATAGTCTCTTCGGTGTGGGTATGAGCACTGTTTGCATCAGCATTGACGATCTTCAGAGAATACATATAACCGTCACCCAGAGTGCTGTACCAGCCCCAGGAAGAGTAGCTGGCGGAGTATGCCAAAGTTTTCTGCATCTGGACATTGACCAGAGCGTAGCTGCCATCGTCATTGACCTGCAGCTCGAAGACATGGCCTTCCTCGGGCATAGTATCAGACAGGTTGACGCTGTTGTAGGTGCCCTTCAGATAGTAGTAACGGCCATAGCAGTCCTGAATGGTCAGGCCACCGGTCACATTCGTAATAGTGACAATATCCACAGCAGTGAAGGAAGTATCGGTCACTTCATTGGCGGTGGGATAGCCATAGGTCTTGTCTTCTGCCATACCAGCCATGGACAGGCCATTGGTAGAGATCACGTAGGTGCCATCAGCCAGAGAAGCAACCTTCTTGGACATGGGAACACTGTGAGCAAACTTCACAGTCTCAGTCTTGCCGTTGCCATCGGAAATAGTACCAACCAGATTATACTCAACAACTGCGCCGCTATAATTCTTCTCGACCTTAATGGTAGTCAAGCTTGCACCGGTTTCTACGCTCAGGCAGGAGCCGTCGCCAGAAGTAATTTCAAAGGACCAGGTGATCGGATAGGAAGTCTTGCCGATGATAACAGAAGAGACAACATTGTAATCAATGGCGGTCTCAGTACCTCTGTTATCCTTATACATGGAGAACAGGAATTCCTTGGCTTTTGCCAGGCCATTGTCCTCAACAGTAGGATTGCCGGAAGTACTAGGATTTGTATTGGCAGATGTAGCGTCATTGCCGCAGCCTGCAAACAGTGCGGCACACATCACAAGTACCAGCAGAAGAGAAACAATTTTCTTCATAGTTTTTACTCCTTTGATTTTTTATCCCAGGATCTCGATGTCGTTCACATTGAACACTTTAATTTGATAATCACCGCTGAAGAAATCAACAATACCCTTCACATTGATGGTTTTGCCCTTAAATGCATCCTCGGTGACAGTATTGCCATCCGCATCACGGAGCACAACGGTACGCACCTTGATCTCGGTTCCGTCAGAAGCCTTGCAGGTCATGGTGATCGCACCATAGGAAGAGCTTTCCTCATCGTTTGTGGTATAAGTGCTGACAACGGTCAGTTCCTTCAAGGAAATGGAGCTGCTCATTGCCAACTCACCGTATTTAAAGGACTTGACGCCCTCTTCCGTCTCGATCTCAACAGTACCATGCAGCAATGTTGCTGCATCGGTCAGACGGAACGCGCCTTCATTGCCGGAGCTGATCAACTGGATGTTGCCGGGATCTTTGGGCTTCAGTTCTCGATAGCTCAAGCCGGAAACCTGCCAGGTTCCGCCGGTTTCATAGTACTGAACAGTACCAACGATGCGAACCTCGTTGCCAACAGTCAGGATCTCTAAGCCGGTGCCGGACAGGTTATAACCGTAGTACACGGTCATGCCGTAGTACATATCGGTCTCAGCATCATAGGCTTCCACATAAGCGGTGCCATTGCTGTTCTTGGTGACGATGCCATTGAAAGCCACCTTCAAGCCGGAATAGGTTTCCAGATTGGTTCTCAGTTCCTTCAAATCCATCTCCTTGGCCTCGCCGTAGAAGAAGTCGGGATCTTTCTGTCCGGAATACACATTCAGCTTTTGAGCTTTTGCCTGGCTGATTGCAGCCATACAGGTATCGCCATAGCGATTATTTGCAGAAGAGGAAGCGATTGCCAAACCCTCCTGCAGGATTTCAATGTTCAAATTGCGATAGTCGTCCATCTCGGCGGTCTTATACCAGACCCAGACCAGATAACGACCACCAGTGGAGTCTGTATTCCAGATACTATTGTCAGATTCAATGACAATAGAAGTGGCCTGTAACAGCTTGGACTTGGTAAAATTAGACGCAGCCTTGCCGTACTCCTCAATTTTGCCCGTGGACTCCGGGGTATTGATAGCAATGTATCTTGCCTTCAGCACACCGGTGCCGTCCACATCTGCGTGAAAATGGGTGGTGTCACCGTCAACAAAGGTTTTGACGGTGACTTCCACTTTTGCAGTATTGGACTCCCAATCGAGCTTCACAGAGGAGGCATAGTCGATCACTTCCAGCGGAGGCTGTGTTGTTGCAGTGCTGCTGGGGTTTCCGGCTGTGGTGGAAGCAGTGCTCTGCTGGTTATCACAGCCAGCAAAAATACAAGCCACCATAGACATTGCCAGCAGCAATGCAAAAATTCTCAAAAATGCCTTACTCATAACAAATGATTAGCCGAAGTACTCACACTCGTCCAGAGCATCCTCGAACAGACCATCGATCAGCTTGTCCACATTGCCGTTGTCGGCCTTGGACAGAGCAGCGGTCAGCAGAGCACCGACCTGGTCACGGGCAGTAGAGGAACCGTTGAAAGCGGGAGAAACATAGTAAGCATCAGCCTGCTCCAGACAAACCTTAGCAGACAGCGCAGCGATGTTGGTGCCGCCGTTGGCCTTTGCCATCCAAGCAGCATAGCCTTCGTTCTCGCCAACAGACTTCAGAACGGGAACATAACCGGAAGCCATGGAGAACTCAGCCTGGAATTCAACAGTGGTGGTCAGGTACTTGACAAACAGCCAAGAAGCAACCACTTCCTGATCGTTATCGCTCTGCAGGATGCACAGGCTGGGACCCTGAGAAATGACCTTGGGGTTGCTTGCATTGATCTGAGGAACGGTGGTGATGCCCACTTCGAAGGGATAAGCACCGTCGACCATGTCAGGTCTCTGGTGGGTTGCACCTGCGGAAGAACCGATGGACATATAGCTTCTGATTGCATCAGCGCCCGTGCCCAGCTCGGTGAACAGGCCGGAGGTATAGGTACCATACAGGTTCTGAGTGGTCACATAGCCCTGCTCATACCAAGTACGGAACTTCTTAATGAAAGCCTTGTTGGTGTCGTTGTTGAACAGGTAGTGGTCGCCAGTAGCGCTGGTGTAGTCAGAGCCGTACTGCTCACACATGGTGATGAACCAGTTTGCCTCAGAGTCATAGCCCAGAGGGATAGAAGTGGGGTCGATCTCCTTGATCTTCTTACACAGAGCTTCCAGCTCGTCCCAAGTGGTGGGAGGAGTCAAGCCGTGCTGGTCGAAGAAGGTCTTGTTGTAATACAGAACCTCAGTGGACTTGGACATGGGCAGGGTGTACATCAGGTTATCGCCGAAAGCCTTACCCTCATTGTAGTAGCCTTCGATGAAGTCAGCGATCTGAGCATCGGTCAGGCCCAGAACTTCGGTGGTACCGTCAGCACGCTTGACCTCGATGGTGCTCTTGATCAGCTCGTCGAGGGTGATGACCTTGCCGGTAACATTGTACAGAGCAACATGGTCGGGATAGCAGTAAGCGATGTTGGGCTGATTGTTTGCAGTCAGCTCAGTGGAGATCTGGTTACGGACATCGTCATAGCCGCCAACCTGCTCATGCTCAATATGGATATTGGGATAGAGCTTGTTGAACTCAACAATGTAAGCGTCCAGGACATTTCTCAGGTTGCTACCCATGGTGTGGTAGAACTTCAGAGTCACTTCGCTGCCGTCGTAACCGACCTCGGGCACAGCAAAGTTACCAACAATGCCGTTTGCGTTGGGCCCCTGGGTGCCGTTGTTGGAGCTGGCGTCAGCAGGAGAACAAGCGACCAGCAGTGCCATGATCATGACAGCAGCCATGATAAGTGCTACGATCTTCTTCATAGTAATTTCCTTTCTTTGAATCGAAAATTCTTAATATGTTAAAAGCTAATGCCTTTTAACCGAGAATTAACCCTTGATACCGCTGCGGCTGACACCCTTCATGATGTACTTACGCAGGAATACAAAGACCAGGAACAGAGGCAGAGAAACAACTGCAACTGCTGCCATCTGCACGGGGTAGTCGGTGGTACCGTCTGCGGAGGTAAACGCACTACGCAAGCCGTTGGTGATCAAGCGGTGGGCTTCATCATTCGCAACCAGACGGGGCCAGACATAGGAGTTCCATGCACCCATCATCTTCAGAATGGTGATGGAGATCAGGGTGGGCAGTGCCAGAGGGATCATGACCTTCCACAGATACTTCAAATCGCCGCAGCCGTCGACCTTGGCAGCCAGATACAGCTCATTGGGGATCTGCATAAAGTTCTGGCGCAGCAGATAGATATAGAAAATGCTGACCAGGAACGGAATGATCAGTGCCTCAAAGTGGTTGTTCCACTTCAGCTGAGAAACCGTCTGATAGTTGGTGATGGTGAACAGTTCGCCGGGGATCATCATTGTTGCCATCAGAGCGCCGAAGAGCATATTCTTGCCCTTGAACTCCAACCGTGCAAATGCAAATGCCGACAGCACCGTAATGATCAGGGACAGACCAGTGGACATGATGCCGACATACATGGTGTTGCCCATCAGTTTCCACAGATCCAGGTCCTCATTGACGAACACGGCAGTGGTCTTACCCATACCGCCGAAGAAGTTTTCCCAGTGGGCACCGGAAACCAGGAAGAAGGTGGTTCTAGGTGCACGGTACTCTTCCAAAGTCTTCAGAGAAGACAGGATCATAAAATAGAACGGGAACAGCACGATCACGGCCATGAGGATCAGGAACAGATAGACACCTGTCTTCACAGTGGCGCGAAGGATGCGCTGCTGGGTTGCCACGGTCTGGAGGTTTTTCTCTTGCATTACTCTATTATTCGCCATGATATACCTCCTTAATAGTGGACAAACTTCTTATTGAGCCAGCTGTTGAACATGGTCACGATCAGAATAACCACGAACAGGATCAGTGCAGCTGCACTGGCTCGGCCCTGTGCGCTCTGCTCGATGGAACGATACAGGAAGCCGACCATAGTCTGCAATCTGTAAGGATCATCGGGGGGGCCCATGGTCTCGCCGAACACACCAACGATGCTGGAATATTCCTTAAAGCCGCCGATAAAGCCGGTGATCAGAACATAAGCCAGCATGGGAGAAAGCAGCGGGACAGTGATTCGGGCAAACACTCTCTTACGGGAGGTACCGTCCACACGGGCAGCCTCGTAATACTGCTTATTGACACTCTGCAAGCCGCCCAGCAGGATCAGGATCTTAAAGGGCAGTGCATTCCACACGATGTAGACGATCATAACCGTCATGTTCGCCCAATACTCCGAACCGGAGTTGATCCAGTTGACTCTTTCCAAGCCGAAGAAGCCAAGAATATCATTCATGACGCCCGCAGTGACGATCAACTCGTTCTGGGTGCCATAGAAAGAACCGACCATGTTAAACATTGCTGCAAAAACCATGCCGATAGCAATGGAGTTTGTGACATAGGGCAGGAAGAAGATGGTCTGCAGGAACTTCTGCAAGCCCTTGATGGAGTTCAAAGCCACAGCGATCAGCAGAGCCAACAGCGTGGAAACAGGAACCGTAACAAAGCACAGCAGCAGCGTGTTCTTCATAGCGGACAAGAATCTCTTATACTTAACAACTTCCAGGAAGTTGCCAACACCAAACTCAAAAGTGGCGCCGCCGACAGCTTTCTGGTAGCTGAAGCCTTCCAGCAAAGAGATTCGAATGGTGTTAATAATAGGCCACACGGTAAATACCAGCAGCAGCACGAGGGCCGGAGCCAGGTATAGCCATGCCTTCCACTGTTGTTTACTATCGACCATATTACTTCACCTCTACACGAATTCTCTCTTCGGTTTCCTTGTTGAAGATGAATACTTTATTGGGCTTCAGGGAGAATGCGACAGTCTCAGTCTTGGGATCGACCTTGTTGTCAGCATCCACGATGGCACGGATGGTGTGATTTTCAGACAGAGCGGCCTCGTTGTAAGAAACGATGCTGCTGTCACGACCCATGACTTCCACAGATCTCAGCTCGCAGTGCATGGGGCCATTGTTATCCAGAATAAAGCCTTCGGGACGGATACCAACAAATACTTCCTGATCTGCCACACCGGGAACATCTGCCACAGCTTCTTCACCGATGAACAGCTTACCGGCACGGACTGTGCCTTCAAATACATTGATAGGAGGTGTGCCCAGGAACTTGGCAACAAACAGGTTTGCAGGATCATCATAGACCTTCTGGGGCTGACCTACCTGCTGCACGACACCCAGCTTCATGACCACGATCTCATCGGAAATGGACATAGCCTCTTCCTGGTCGTGGGTAACGAAGATGGTGGT